>JAAZOW010000191.1 GCA_012797575.1 Methanomicrobiales archaeon
CCGCATTATAGGCCAAAAGTCCAGTGAACCGTGACAGGTGCCGGTATTCTATGTCGATCTGCTACGATCGAGTGTTACCTGTTCTGATTGCGGTATCTGCTCTACCACAAGGCCACCGACTGACCGCAGCCGTAGCCATTTTCGTGTTTTCTACCGCCCATTTACTCAGTCTGTGATGGAAATCTTTTATCTGGGTACTTTGCCTTCGCGCCGTCTCCAACCAGATCACTGATCCTTGAGCCCCGTTGTAGTGATCCTGCCGTGACTGTACAACATCAATCTCTCTCTTCTGGTCATCTGAGATCCCATTCGGGTGTTTGCACCTGCATGCACTCAGGGCACGGCTTTCCATCGGGCCCCGTCCCCATAGCGATAGCTGCTAGTGCTCGTTGTCATCTAAAATTCAGAGATCTTCAGGGGTGTTTGCCCCTCTTCGCGCCCTTTACCGTCATACTGAAAGTAGACAGGGGAGAGGGCGCATGCCCCCTCCCCGTCTGCCCCTCCCCCAGAGGCGATACCTCCCACGGTCCAGGGTATGGGGAGGGCCTGAAGAGGGAGCTGGCGCGTGGGTTTCTTCTCCCGGATACGGCCCTCCTCGGGTATCACCACGACTGCCCCCGGCCCGGAGCAGGGTGGGGGATGCCAGCATATTGAAACCGGACAGGTGAGAGGGAGGCTTCGCAAAGCCAGGCTACTACCCTCATTCCGCGTGATCGGTGGCGTTCCATCTCACCCGCCAAAATCTTTGAAGATACGGTGACATGATGCACTAGTTATGTGTTTACGCATAACGAGCACGGTTATATAATTCCATCAAATTCACTCTATGTGGAATCTTCACTGGGTTGAACCCTTATTTGAATACGACTCGTTATGAGTCAGCGGGAATGTAGGAGATCAGGTTCTTCCCTGCCCGGCACCTTTTTTTGGGCACAGAGCACATTTCCGATGTATGACCCACTGGATCGCCTCTTCGAACCGCGCCAACGCCGAAGTCCTCGACAGAGAACATATCTGGGGAGTCCCAAAACGGAACAAGTCCATCATGCATCGGGTAAAGCCAGGGGACACCCTGCTCATCTACATCCGGCAGGAGAAGGTTGACGATGCCACCCTCCCCTCAGCGATAGCCGGCGTCTACGAGGTCGCCTCCGAACCCTACGAGGACCACACCCGCCTCTTTCTCACCCCGCCGCACATGGGCGACGAGGTCTTCCCCTACCGCATGAGAGTCCAGCCGGTCGCGGTCTTTTCCGAGCCATTAGAGTTCAAACCCCTCATCCCGGATCTCAAATTCATCACGAACAAGAGGATGTGGAGCGGCCACCTCCGACAGGCCATGCGGACCATCCCCGAAGAGGACTACCAGCTCATACTCAGGCGCGCTGGAGTGGAGGCGTAATGCCCGCGATCGTCGGCGTCACCTTCCCGGTCCCAAAACCTCTCATGTCGCGGTTCTTTGCCGAAGGCAAGACCGTCTTCATCAAACCAGCCACGGTCTTCAAGGAACTCCGGAGCGGCATGAAACTCGTCTTCTACCAGTCCCGTGAAGACACTGGCTATGCCGGAGAGGCGACGATCCGGCGGATCGTCATCAGCGACGACCCCATC
>JAAZOW010000334.1 GCA_012797575.1 Methanomicrobiales archaeon
CGATCTCTTCGATCCCGGCTACGCCTCAGATGTCAGCCGGATCGTCGCGTTGACCTACAACACTGCTCCCCTCGATGCCCGGCTCGCGAAGATGCGGCTCGGACATATCGTTTTTGCTCTATTCGCAAGCCTGATCGCCTGTGGTATCGCGCTCCCGGTCTCAAGGCGGATAACCCGGCCGGTGCGAGAGATCGCAGACGACGTCGATAGGATTGCCGGGGGCGACCTCGATCACCAGATCCGGATATCCACGGGGACGGAGTTCACCCGTCTCGAAGAGGGAATCAGCACCATGGTTGACTCCCTCAAAGAGAACATCAGGCATCTCCACGCTTCAGAGGAGATGGCGCGGGAGTACAGTGTCCGCCTCGAGGAACTGGTCAGGGAGCGGACGATAGAACTCGAGAGGTCCAGCCAGACAGCAAACCTCTACCTGGATATCATGATCCACGACATCAACAGCGCCAACGTCGCCGCCACCAGGTATACGCGCCTCCTCGTCGATACACTCGAGGGAGAGGAGAAGGAGATTGCCAGGAAGATGCTCTCCCGGTTTGAGCAGAACTCAGGGGTCATCAATGGCGTCGCCACCCTCCGGAGAGCCAGGGAGGATCAGGTGGCCCTGCTCGCGGTAGATCTCGATCAGGTGATCAGGGCACAGGTGGCAGGTTTCCCTGCGGCCCGGATACGGTATGAGGGGGTGCCCGTTACAGTCCTCGCCGACGAGCTCCTGCCCGAGGTCTTTGCAAACCTGATCGGGAACGCTGAGAAGTTTGGCGGACCCGGTGTTGAGATAACCATCCGGGTCGAAGACCACGGGGAAGAGGTGGAGGTCTCGGTCGAGGATACCGGGCCGGGTATTCCTGATACAGTGAAGAGGGATCTCTTCCACCGTCTCAAGAAGGGAGAGAGCAGGCTTGCCGGGACCGGGCTCGGACTCTACATCTGTCGGATGCTCATCGAGCGCTATGGTGGGAAGATCTGGGCGGATGACCGGGTGAGGGGCGAGCCCGGGCAGGGTGCGGCCATCAGGTTCACGCTCTCAGGGGCCAACACCGGCACGGATCGTGGATGATCCCGGCGTCGCGACGGTACTACTCCCTCACCCGATGATCTCCTGCACCCGCCCGACCTGGCCACCCCTCAGCCTGACCTTGATCCCGTGAGGATGGAATGACGAGTTCGTCAGGATCTCGGCAACGATACCCCGGGTGCGCTTCCCGGTCCTCTGATCCCGCTTGAGCACGACATCCACCGCCATACCGGGGCGGATGGCGGCCCGGTTCCGTCCATTCATGACCATCGAGCGATATGCTGCCGGGTCACTCTTCCCCGGCGCCCCCGCCCGAGCCCGGGAGGGCGGTCTTCATCTGCGGGAAGAGGAGGACCTCCTTGATGGATTCTTTGCCGGTGAGGAGCATCACCAGGCGATCGATGCCGATGCCAACGCCGCCGGTGGGGGGCATCCCATAGCCGAGGGCGTTGATGAAGTCGTAATCGATCATCTGCGCCTCGAGGTCACCCCTGCGGCGCCTGGCATCTTGTTCTTCGAGTCGGGCCTTCTGATCGAGGGGGTCGTTCAGTTCCGAAAAACCGTTTGCCATCTCCATACCGGCTATGAAGAGTTCAAACCTCTCGGTCAAACCCTCCTTCTCCCGGTGCTTCTTTGCCAGCGGCGAGATCTCGATGGGGAAGTCGTAGACGAACGTCGGTTGGATGAGATGCTTCTCGCAGAAGTGCTCGAAGAAGAGAGCCAGGAACTCTCCCGGAGTTGCAGCGCTCTCGGAGCCTTCGACACCGCGCTCCCTGGCAATTGCACGGAGTTCCTCGACCGGGTGGGCATGGACATCAATCCCGGCATACTCCTGCACCGCCTCGTCCATGGTGAGGCGGCGCCAGGGGCGGGTGACGTCCAGCTCGTACCCTGCAAACGATAGCGTGGCCTTCCCGTGCACCTCCAGCGCCAGGTGCGCTATGATCTCCTCGGTGAGATCCATCATGTCGTTGTAGTCCTGGTAGGCCTCATAGATCTCGACCATCGAGAACTCGGGGTTATGGTTGGTATCGATATCCTCGTTTCTGAAGTTCTTGGAGATCTCAAAGACCTTCTCAAAGCCGCCGACGACCAGGCGCTTGAGATAGAGCTCCGGGGCAATCCTGAGGTAGAGCTTCTGGTCGAGGTAGTTATGGTAGGTGGTGAACGGTCGGGCATTTGCGCCGCCGTAGATCGGCTGCAGGGTCGGGGTCTCGAACTCCAGGCAGCCTCGCTTGAAGAGGAACTCCCGCAGGAGTGAGAGGATCCTGCTCCGGATTCGGAACGTCTCGCGGCTCTCCTCACTCATGATCAGGTCGAGGTAGCGCTGCCGGTAGCGGGTCTCGATGTCCTTGAGTCCGTGGTACTTCTCCGGGAGAGGACAGACGGATTTTGCGAGGATCTCAAATCGGTCGACCCAGATGGTGATCTCTCCCATCTTCGTCCGGAAGACGTGGCCGACGACACCGATGATGTCTCCGGCATCGATGTACTGCCTGAAGAGGTTGAAGGACTCCTCACCGAGATCGTTCTTCCGAAGGTAGAGCTGTATCCTGCCGCCCGAGTCACCGATGTCGGCGAATATCGTCTTGCCGTGCTGGCGGACAACGTAGACCCGACCCGCGGTGCTGACCGCCTCAGCACTCCTCTCGTGCCCGATATCAGAGAACCGCCTCTTGATCTCGCTGGTGGTGTCTGTGCGTTCAAACTTGTAGGGGTAGACCGTCACCCCGCGCCTGCGCAGATCCTGTATCTTATCGATCTTTGTTGTATCAAAACAGAGATGATCCATATCGCTCATAGTGTAAACAGCTCCATTCATCTCGCAGCCTAAACTCAGGTTCGCCACATATCCAGGCAGATCAGGCCGCAATCTCACTGATAAATCCTACTATACAGTTCCCCTCCGGAGCTATTAACCTTTGAGGAGGAATGGATCGACACGCCGCAGACGCCCACGGGCCCGCAACCGCCCCTCCAGACGACCGACCGCAGATGGCATGGTCTCTATCCTGCTCTGCACCACAAAAGACCCTCAGAGATAAAGAGATAATATGAGTTACCGTCAATGATCTGGGCAATGGTGCAGGAGACGAGAAGACTGGAAGCGCTGGAGAAGCTCGCCGTCGTCATACATGAGTGCCGGAAGTGCCCCCTCTGGGAGAATACCCATCATGCGGTCCCGGGGGAGGGGGATGCCAGGGCCCGCCTCATGCTCGTCGGTGAGGCGCCGGGAAAGCAGGAAGATCTCACCGGACTGCCGTTTGTGGGGCGCGCCGGGAGGCTGCTCGAGGGTCTCCTTGCGGGGATCGGCCTATCGCGGGATGAGGTCTTCATAGCAAACATCGTCAAACACCGACCGCCCGGGAACCGCGATCCTCGAAGCGATGAGATCCGGGCCTGTACACCCTACCTCGAGGAGCAGATCCGGATCATCGAGCCGGATGTGATCGCGACGCTGGGCCGGCACTCGAGCAGGTACATCCTCTCGTTCCTGCCGGTGGAGTTCGACCGGATCACAGATATCCGGGGTACCGTCTACCCATGCACCCTCTTCGGCCACCCGGTCCGCCTCATCCCCACCCTCCATCCCGCCGCCGCACTCTACAGCCCGGCATACCGGGAGGCCCTGGAGGAAGACTTCCGGATCATCGGGCACGAGATCGCGAAGGCTGGCGGATCCCCTGCAGAGGACTGAAGGGACCGATGCCAAAAGAGAAGTCGTACGGGGCGATGGTCTTCCAACGGGATGCAGGTATCCGGTACCTCATCCTGCAGTACGGGGCCGGGCACTGGGATCTGGTGAAAGGACACGCCGAGCGCGGCGAGAGCGAGAGAGAGACGGTGCTCCGTGACCTCGAGGAGGAGACCGGGATCACGCGGGCAACGTTCATCCCCGGGTTCCGGGAGGAGATCCACTACTTCTTCCAACGTCGGAGGCGCACGATCTACAAGGAGGTCGTCTACTACCTGGTCGAGACACCCGATGAAGAGGTGGTGCTCTCGGATGAACATACCGCCTACCAGTGGCTACCGTATGAGGAGGTGCTCGGGGCGATCACCTTTGAGAACTCAAAATGGGTCGCCAAGAAGGCACATGAGCGGCTGAAGGTGTTCCTGAGCCGGAAGAGCGGGTAGCCGACCACGTTCACGACTCCAGATCCTCCGAGAGCTCGCTCACCTCTTTCCCGAGGAAGTAGCTCAAAGACCGTCCTGATGGCAACGATCGATCCGAGGACGATCAGATCGTGGAATGTCGGATCCAGGATTGTCTTTATGACATCGGCAGCGACGAAGAACTCAAGCCCTATCAGGATGCGTGTGGTGAATGTCTTCCTGATCTCAGGGTAACCCTTTACCCTGATACGCGCTTCCTGCGCCAGGAGATCGATGATCGCGATCACGGCCCCATAGACGATGAAGAGCGCCCCGAACGCTCCAAGCACCATCTCGAAAAACCCGACGACTACCTCCAGTGCCATGCCTGGCGGGCCTGTCGGTCTCCGTGGGGATATACATTACCCCCGCCCCCATGACCCCACTATTCCTCGATCAGGTCCCATCCAGGGCCAGCGGCACGACGATATGAAACCCGTTGTATTGCTCCACCGCCACAGAAACACCGTAGACCGCTTCGATGATCTCTGCTGTCACGACCTCGGGGCCGCCGGCCGCGTGGATGACACCATCTTTTAAGAAGATGAATCGGTCAGCGTAGCGGAGAGCCATGTTCAGGTCATGCATCGTCATCACTGCGGCGACGTCGTGTTCCGTCACCACCCTTCTCACGATCTCGAGTATATCGAGCTGGTTCCTGAGATCGAGGCTGCTTGTCGGTTCGTCCAGGAGGAGGACGCGCGGCTCCTGGACCAGCGCTCTGGCGATGCTCACCTTCTGGAGCTCTCCGCCGCTCATCTCATTGATGTAGCGGAGCGAGAGATCCTCGAGACGGAGCATCCGGATAGCCGCCTCGACGATCTGGAGATCACTCTCCGAGACATTCCACTGGATATGCGGCCGACGGCCGAGGAGGATCGCATCAAACGCGGTCATCCGTCCCGCCTCAGATCGTTGGGGCACGTAGCCCATCCGCCGTGCGATCTCCATCCGATCCGCAGTGAGGAGATCCAGATCCTCGACGAGGATAGAGCCTGTCTTCGGCCGCAGGATGGCGTTCATACACTTCAGAAGTGTCGTCTTCCCAACGCCGTTCGGCCCGAGGATCGCGAGGATCTGGTTGGGGCGGAGATTGAACGTGACATCCCGGATGACCGGTGCGCTCCGGTAGGTGAACGCCACACCGTCGACCTCGAGGATCATCACCGGTACCCCCGTAAGAGCAGGTAGATGAAGGTCGGTGCACCCAGGAACGCCGTGAGCACGGCGACCGGGAGGACGTAGGGCGCCACGATGATCCGGGCGACGGTGTCAGAGGCGAGGAGGAGGATCCCGCCCATCACGCAGGAGCCCGGGATCAGGAAACGTTGGTCATCGCCGATGAGCCTTCGCACCATGTGCGGGCAGACGAGCCCCACAAAACCGATGACACCGAGGAACGAGACGATCACAGCGGAGACAAGCGCCGCGATGACCATTCCGATGTTCCGGATCGACTCGACATTGACACCGAGTCCCTTTGCGGTCTCATCGCCGGCGTCGATGGCGTTGTAGTTCCAGCGGTTCGCGACGAAGTAGAGGGTTGCCCCTGCGGTGACGACGGCCATGAGCCCGAGCTCACTCCAGCTGGCCCGGCTCACGTCGCCGAAGGTCCAGAAGACGACCGCAGCGAGCTGGGTATCGCTCGCAAAGTACTGGAGAAACATCGTCCCCGCCGTGAAGAGGGAGGAGATGGCGACGCCGGCAAGTACCATCACCTCAGGAGACGCCCCCCGCACCCGGGATATGAGCAGGATCACCGCGGTCGCGAGGAGGCAGAATATGAACGCTACGATCGTCGTCGTGTAGGGGTTATTGAGGGTGACGGCGTTGGCAACCGATGAATGCATCTGCCCGGTGCCGAGGAGGATGACCGAGACGGCTGCCCCGAAGGCACCGGCATTTGATATACCGAGCGTGAACGGTGATCCGAGCGGATTTCGGAGGATCGACTGCATGGCGACACCTGCCACCGAGAGTCCTACCCCCGCGACGATCGCGGCGAGTGCCTGCGGGAGACGGATGTTCCAGACGATCCGGTCAATACTGGATAAGTTTTCAGTCGGATACGGGGTGAAGTGGAGGAGCGCAGAGACCCTGCCGATTGTGCCGTTCACAAGAGAGAGAAAGACGTCGTAGAGAGGGACACCCGCCGCACCGATCGATATGGATACGACCAGGAGGATGAAGAGGAGGATGATCCCCCCGAGTATCCAGAGATACTTGTGCCGCACGTATCCTAGATAATTCTCAGGGATGACCCCATCCGCAAAGTGCACTCCCTCACACCCTCCTGCTAAACGCGCGCACTCTCCACCTCATCTTCTTCCCCATCACAGCGGGATCTTTGCAAACCCTAGGCTGTCGTACTGGCCGTTCAGATCGGCGAAGACCGGTTTCCCGACGAAGAAGGTGTAGATCTCATCCGCCTTCTCGACCGGGTCGACGTCGGCGAACTGGTCGGGGTACAGGGTCTTCCCGATGAAGTAGGCGTTGGCAAGAACGGTCTCGTAGTTCGCGGAGTAGAAGTTGTACGGGAGGACGCCGTAGACCCGGCCTTCCTTCGCTGCAGACAGGCCCGCAAGAGCGGTCTCAGTCTTCAGCTCCCTGACCGCCCCGCCGCCCTCCATCTGGGTGGTACCGGCATCGACGAAGATGTACTCAGGGTCCCAGGCGACGAGCGCCTCTTTTGCAACATCGGCGTGGTCCGTGCCAAGGCCGGCTGCAGTGTTCTTCGCGTGCACCCAGAGGAACGGCGGATAGGCCGGCTCAGTGGATATGATCCCGTGAGCGCCCGCTGAGGAGATGCCGCCGACGTAGACCCTCTTCTGCTCGGCCTCGGGGATATCAGCGGTCCGGCGCTCAAGGTCGGCCACGGTATCCTCGATGTAGGCGATCACCTCTTCGGCCCGGTCCTGCTTCCCGATGACCTCGCCCATCAGGCGGAGGCCGCCGTACATCTCAGCCTTCTCGGCATCGCTCCGGAGCGAGCCATACGGGAATGCCACAACCGGTATGCCGGTCTTTCCCTGGAGCTTATCGGCCTCGGCGGCACTGGTCCCGTATGCTGTTCCAGTCGAACCCGTCTTGAAGACGACGTCAGGATTGAGAGCGATGATCTTCTCAGGGTCATCCTTTCCTCTGAATTCGCCGATCAACGGGAGATCTTTGAACTGCGCCCCATAGGCGAGGGTATAGGGTCGCCCCTCTACCTCCCTCCCCTCTTTTTCGATATCATCGACACCGACGACGAGATCCTGGCCCTGCATGTAGACCAGGTAGCGGAGACACCCTGAGCCTGAGCAG
>JAAZOW010000242.1 GCA_012797575.1 Methanomicrobiales archaeon
CGCTTCGCCGGCATACTCCCGTGAGGTGATGATCGAATGGTGTTAGTAAGAGAAGTCATGACCCCGAACCCGGTGACCGTCCAGGTAGACTCACCGATCCGCAGGGCGGCGGGGCTGCTCCGGAAGTATCATATCGGTGGCCTCCCCGTCATGGAGGGCGACCGGGTGGCTGGAATCGTCACCGAGACCGATATCATATCGCTCCTTGATGTCGGAGACATATCAAGCGACCTCTGGCTCCCCTCGCCGCTCGAGGTGATCGAGGTTCCCATACGGGAGTTCGTCAACTGGGAGAAGACCCGGCGGGCTCTCACCGATATCAGCAATATGGAGGTCCGGCAGGTGATGAGCAGCCCGGTCATCACGATCGACGAGGAGTCTGATATCGTTGACGCGGCCTCCCTCATGCTCCGGGAGAGGATCGCACGCCTTCCGGTGGTCCGTGACGGGAAGCTGGTCGGGATCGTCACCCGGGCTGATATTGTCCGGGGTATTGGGGCACCTTCCGGGGAGGAGGAAGAGGCGTGAAGAGCATCTGTGCGGTGAAGGGTATCAGTGCCGCCGGGATCAAGGAAGGAAAGTTCGGGCTTGCGCTGATCCTGGCGAGCGGAACCGCTGCCGGGGTCTTCACATCGAACAAGGTGCGGGCTGCCCCGGTCGAGGTGATGATGGATCGGATGCACAGAGAGAGGCTTGATGCAGTCATCATAAACAGCGGATGTGCAAACGCCTACACCGGTGAACGCGGGATCCGTGACGCAGAAGAGATGTGCGCCATCGCCGGTGAACCTCTCGGCATCGATCCGGAGTCGGTCGGTGTCGCGAGCACCGGTGTTATCGGTCGCTACATCAACCTCCCGCTCATCAGGGATCAGTGCGAGCGCATAGCTCCACTCCTCGCCCGAAGCGGTGATGCCGAAGATGCCGCGGCCCGGGCGATCATGACGACCGATACCTTCCCGAAGCATGCCCTCATCGAGACCGGATCGTTCTCTGTCGGCGGGATCGCCAAAGGGAGCGGGATGATCGCCCCCAACATGGGAACGATGCTCGCGTTCATCTACACAGATGCCGAGGTCGAGGGTCCCGCCCTCCGGGATATCCTCCGCCAGGCGACACGGCGGTCCTTCAACCGGGTCGTTGTCGATGGGGATACGAGCACGAACGATGTAGCACTCTGTACCGCGACCGGGGCTGCAGGGAAGGTGAATCGCGAAGAGCTCGAGAGAGCCATCGAAGCCGTCTGCCGTAGCCTTGCCGTCCAGATCGCTCGTGACGGTGAGGGGGCAACGAAGCTCCTCGAGGTGACGGTCCGTGGCGCCGCCGATGAGGATGAGGCTGCCACTGTGGCGCGGACGGTCGTCGCCTCCCCGCTCGTCAAGACCGCAGTCTATGGCGAGGATCCGAACTGGGGCCGGGTGGTCGCGGCTGCCGGGCGATCGGGTGCGGACTTTGATCCCTACGCGGTCTCCCTCCGGGTCGGCGAGGTGCCCCTTGTTCTCAGGGGCGAGATCGTCGCCGACCTTGGAGCAGCGAAGATCGCCATGCATGGCGACACCGTCACCTTCGATCTCGATCTTGCTGCGGGCGACGGTGAGGCGACGGCGTGGGGGTGCGACCTCACCGAGAGGTACGTAGAGATCAACGGGAAGTATACGACATGAAACGAGAAGATGTATTGATGGAGGCCCTCCCCTACATCCAGAAATTTTACGGAGAGACGATCGTGATCAAACTCGGTGGCCATGCCATGGTTGACCAGACCATCCTCGATACGGTGATCCGGGATGCCGTCCTCCTCCGCTACGTGGGGATGAAGGTCGTCCTGGTCCACGGGGGTGGCCCCGAGATCACTGCAAAGATGCGGGCGATGGGGAAAGAGCCCAGGTTCGTCGGCGGACTTCGGATCACCGACCCTGAGACCCTCGAGATCGCCCAGATGGTCCTCGTCGGCAAGATCAACGATGGGATCGTCTCCCTCATCGCAAGCTGCGGTACCCGGGCGGTCGGGCTCTCAGGAAACGACGCAAACCTTCTCATCGCCCGGAAGATGGACCCGCAACGGGTGATGGTCGGGGATGCCATTCAGGAGGTCGATCTCGGCCGGGTCGGTGAGATCGAGGAGGTCGACCCCGAGGTGCTCCACTGCCTCCTCGCCCAGGGCTACATCCCGGTGGTGGCACCGATGGCCCTCGATCGGCAGGGAGGGAGCCTGAACATCAACGCCGATACCGCGGCCGCCGAGATCGCGATCGCTCTTCGCGCATTCAAGCTGGTCAACCTCACGGATGTGGATGGGGTGATGAACGCCGACCGGACGAAGGTCTATCGTCGCCTGACGCTCTCTGAGGCTGAAGCGATGATCGGGGATGGGACGATCGCTGGCGGGATGATCCCGAAGCTCGAAGGCTGCATGAGAGCGGTCCGGAGTGGTGTCGCAAGCGCCCACGTCGTGAACGGTAACCGGGAGCACAACCTGCTCCTCGAACTCTTCACCGATGAGGGTGTCGGGACGATGATCACCTCCTGATCCCTCTCGCTTTCAGGATGAACCGTCGTCTTCGCTGTACTCGCGCTGCTGCTCTTCGTTCATCTCGATCAGGATCAAAGCGATCCTCCGGATGGCAGCCGGGTCGATCTGTTTCCCGGCGGCATAGGCAGAGACCCGGTCGAGGACAGCCTTGCGCTGCTCATCATCGCGGATAGGCAGATCGCTCTCTTGCTTGAGGCGGGCGATCCGCGTCGCAAGCCTCTGCCGTTCCGCGACGAGATCGATGATCCTCTCGTCGATACCCCGGATCTCATTCCTTACGGCATCAAGGGACATACACCATGATTATCCCGGCGGAGGAATAAACCTGGGGGGTCGGGAGGCCTGTGCCGGGTATTTTTCCCAAACGTCAGGTGTCTGCCAGGGACGGTGTTACAGCCCCCTCCAGACCCGCAGGGATGCCCCGGTGCCCATCCAGCCACCCAGCTCTTGCAATCTGTCGCGTCCCCACCCCGGACCCATTTTCTTTGCAAGTCCTGAACGAAGCGAAGAATCTTATGATCTTGGCGCAAACCAGGTACAGAATGCTAGAAAAAATACCTCCACGCGAGCGCCGGGATCTCCTCATCGCGTGGATCGCCATCTCGGTCGCCTTCACCTTGATCTTCGTGCGAAGTGGGGCAGATATCATCAGTCTCATCTTCTTCTTCGTGATGTCTCTCCTCACGGTAGGGGTTGCTTTCGTCTTCCACGAGCTGGCGCACAAGTTTGCCGCGATGCACTACGGTTACTGGGCTGAGTTTCAGAAGGATAACCAGATGTTGCTCGTCGCTGTGATCATGGCGGCACTTGCGGGGATAGTCTTTGCAGCCCCAGGAGCGACGTATGTCTATGGGAATGCTACACGGACCGAGAACGGGTGGATATCGGCGGCAGGGCCGATCACGAACCTCGTCCTCTGTGTGCCGTTTGTAGTCCTCATGCTCTTCGGCGGTGGCCTCATCGGCCTTGTTGGCCTCGTCGGACTCAGGGTCAACGCCATGATCGCGACCTTCAATATGCTCCCGATCAGCGTGCTGGACGGCCGTAAAGTGCTTGCCTGGAATCCGGCTGTGTTTGCGCTGCTTATGGTCGCCTCGGTCGGAGCCCTCATCGGGTCATTCCTCTGAAGGACCTCTCCCTTCAAGCTCTCCTCAGGGTCAACCGGAGCGCTACGCCGCACTCCGGGCGCCCCTGGATCCGGTCGTCAACCCAGATCCGGCCGCCGTAGCGTTCGATGAGCATCCGGGTGATGTAGAGTCCGAGACCCTGGCCGCTCTTCCGGCTCTTACTCTCCCCGAACCGTGTAAACACTGTCTCTTTCACCTCGTCGGGGATCCCTGGTCCGGTATCCTCGACCGAGACCAGGACGGCATCGTCGATCTCCTCTACCCTGATGGTGACCTCGACCGTCGGCCCTCCGAACTTGATGGCATTCCCGATGAGGTTCGTGAAAACCTCTGAGAGGAGCGGATCGGCCACGACCACGAGATCGGTCCCCCTGTAGTGGAAGTCGATCTCGGAGAAGATCCCGATCTCATTCCGGATAACCTCATCAAGATCGATCGGCACGAGTACGGTAGATTCGTGGTGGATCCGGCGGATTGTCGATACATTCCGTAAGATCTCGATACTCTTTCTGATGCTACTCCGGATCCTCTGCGCGTACTCCTTCGGTTTCCCTTCGAGTATGCTGATGAGGAGATCGATGTAGAGACCCGATATATTCTCCGCGTTCCTGATATCGTGGCTCAAGATATCGAGGTAGAGGTCTGCTTCGTGTTTCGTCTCCTCAAGCTGTCGGATCAGCAGTATGCGTTCGATGGAGTTTCCGATCTCCCTTCCGATGGCCGCAAGAAGAGGGCGGTCAGCATCGGTGAACTGTTTGCGGTCATGGGGTACCAGGTTCAATGATCCGAGGATCTTCCCTGACGCCGCGATTGGGATGGCGGCATACGGGGGCAGCCCCCTCTCCCCCGGATCGCCGACAAAGCGAACCCTTCCTGCCACGAATACGTCTGTGTGCGGGGGCACGGTTATATCTGGTATGCGCGTATGCACCGGGTAGTCTTCCAGCAGGTCCTGGATGCAGGCGAGCCGTGCGCTCCGCCGATCTGGTTCGATCAGGTAGATCCCGCCGCCGGAGAGGTTGAGGAGAGCGATGATCGCTGCGAGCACATCTTTTAGTGCCGCGTCGATATCCGTTGCGGATGTCGATACACCGATGATCTGATTTAAGATCAAGAGCTCCCGGTTATGGGCCTGGATCTCCGCCTTGGCCCGTTTGAGGTCGGTTATATCGGCGATCGAGGCCATGAGGTAGATTGGATCCCCGGCATCGTTCGTGACCAGACTCCCGGAGTACATGACGTAGAACTCTGTTTCGTCCCGACGCTTTCCGATCCGCTCGGCAACGTACCTGCCGGAGTCAAGGAGCACCTGGAGAGCATCCCTGGCGCTCTCTTCATCCTGCCAGAACTCAGTGATCGACCGCCCGAGGACCTCGGTCTCGGAGGCGTAGCCCCACATGGAGAGGAACGCCTGGTTGGCGTAGGTCAGGTAGCCGTCGAGATCGGCGATCGTGAACGCATTGAGCGAGGATGCTATGGCCATGTCACGGATCCGGAGGTCCTGTTCGGCCAGTTTCCGTTCGGTCTTATCGATCCCGGAGCCCATCAGGTAGAGGGGTTCGCCTGACTCGCTGGTGACGACGGAGAGGGCAAGCTGCATGGGGAAAGTCGTCCCGTCCCGCCGCACGATCTCCACCTCCCCGAACCATGTGCCATCCCGGAGAGCCTCTTTCATGATCCGCTCGTTATCGCCTCGTTTGGGCCAAAAAACCGATGAGATCGGTTTCCCGATGACCTCCTCCTTCTCCCACCCGTGCATAGCGAGGCAGGCCCGGTTGACATAGACGATCCTTCCGTCAAGGTCGGTCATGGCGATGCCGGAGAGCGACGACTCCATCGCCATCTTCTGGATCAGGAGTTTTCTCTCAGCCTCTTTACTCTCGGTGACATCAGAGTACGTCCCCACGATCCGGAGTGCCGTCCCATCGACATCTCGCATGGCTACTTTGAGCCGTTTCAGCACGTGGATCCATTTTTTGGATGTTGACTGCACCCGAAACACCATATCGAGGCGATCGCTCTTCCCGGCAATTATGCCATCGAGTGCTTCATCCACGCGGCTGCGGTCGTCGGGGTGGATGGGTGAGAGGAGCGAGGAGATCGTGGGCGGAGACTGCCCGGGTTCGTAGCCGAGCATCGCGAGACACCGTGGACTACAAAAGATCATCCCGGTGCTGAGATTCCAATCGATCAATCCGTCGTTTGCAACCGTGAACGCAAGGCTCAGCCGTTCTTCACTCTCCTGTAGCGCCTGTTCAGCCCGCCTCCGCTCAGTCACATCGAGGAGCGACATCACCGACCGGTTTATCCCCGGGATCATACCGATGGTGACCTCGACGATGTGGGTGGCCCCGGCTCGGTCCATGAACGAGAAAGAGTAGTTTTTTGGCGCAGCCGCAGGGTCACTTCCCCGGATGACGTGGTATCCCATGAGCCGCCGGCGCTCATCTTCGTACGCGATAAAGTCGGTCAGCCGCTTTATACCGACGATCTCCCTTCGAGGATACCCGGAGAGCCGTTCGAACTCCGTGTTCACGGCTGATATGGTGGCGTCATCCTCGATGAGGATCGTCGCCGCCCCGGTGTACTCGATGATCGCCCCATAGTCTCCAGTGTCCTGGATCTCCCGGAACCGCAGCAACCAGCCGTTGCCGCTGGACGGCGCTCTCCGGGCTGAACAGATATACCACTGTTCCTCCCCCCCGGCGCTCGAGAGCCGGCACTTGAATCCGGAAGTTTCGCAGCTACCCTCGAGCGCTGCAAAGATCCATGCGACGAGACCTTCGTCCTCCCCGAGCGCGTAGATCATCTCCTTGAGATCGTTTTTCTGGGTCCCGAATGTCTGTTGAAAGGCCAAATTCGCCCAGACTACGTCATAATCTTCATCGATCAGGAGGTAGCAGTCATCGGTGCTATCAAGTATCCGATACTCTGGGGGCGCCTCATGAATAGGTCCTGAGATTCTGGTGGAGGTCACATGCGCATCCTTTAGCGGTCCTGAAAAATACCCTGCAGGCTGGTGTAGATGAGAATATTCATCAAAAGTCTTACTAAAAAGCTTCGGTTACAGGCCGGAGGGGGCCATCCCTCACCTCTGGATCCATCCTCGATCCCACCCACAGGGAGGGGGCATTCCTGGGAGATCCGGGGGTGTTCTGGATTCCACGAAAGTTTACGGGAGGCTTCAGGCCTCCACGTTCTCCTGCGCCTGCATCTTCTGGAGGAGGCCAACCACCTTCTGTCCCTTCGCCCGCCCCTCTGTGAGTGCGGTGGGGTGGCCTGCAATCCCGCCGTAGTGATCCAGGTCGTTTGCTATGACGTTATCCCAGTACTCAAACCCGGTGATGTTGAAGAAAGCGGTGATAGCGGGAAACGCGGCATCGAAGACGTTCTCCCACCCAAGCCCTGCGGTCGATACGAAGATTCCTTTATGGTGCTGGATATGTTTGTTGGTGAAGTAAAGGGTCTTCAAGATGAACTTGCGCGCCCAGATGTACTGGGTCCGGTCGATCAGTCCTTTGAGCTCGGCCGTGATCCCCATCGAGTAGATGGGTGATGCGACGACAAGGATATCGGCGCGGGCGATCTCTTCAAAGACCGGGGTGAGCTCATCTTTTATGATACAGGCCCCGGTTCGGTGGCAGGCGTTGCATCCCCGGCACGAGGCGTAATCGAGCGACCTGAGGATGATCTTCTCTACCTCTGCCCCGGCATCCCGGGCCCCGTCGAGGACGGCATCAAGCAGGGTCTCGGTGTTCCCGTGCCGCCGGGGGCTCCCTGATATACCGAGGACCTTTATGGGTCCGGTCATGCAACCCCCACCTCCCGCAGGTGTGCGATGACCTCGTGTGCCAGGGTCTCCGCATCGTGCATGGCGGTGGGGTGGCGGCCGATCGCACCCTTCTCATCGACGCCGTTCACCATCAGGTACTTGATGTCTCTATCCCTGACATCGATGACATTGAAGAAACACTTCACCGACGGTATCGCTGCATCAAAGACGTTCTCCCAGGTCTGCCCGGCGGTCGAGAGGAAGATCCCAGCCCGCCTTCCCTTTCGATCCGGCGGAACGATCGGGAGGCGGAGGACGTACTTCCGGGTGCAGAAGACCTGTGAGCGGTCGACCAGCACCTTTGCCTGCGCCGTAAGCCCCATGCAGTAGATGGGGGATGCGAGTATGATACAGTCAGCCTCTATGATCCGGTCGTGGACGTAGTCCATGTAGTCCCGCTGGATGCACCGGTTGAGTTTCGCGCAGGCGTTGCATCCCCGGCAGGGCCCGATGTCTGCTTCCGGGACGACGATCTTCTCGACCGCTGCTCCCGCCCCCCTCATCACATCGAGCACCCGGTCAAGCAGTGTCTCTGAGTTGCCGTGGCGACGGGGTGAGGTCGAAAACGCGAGGACATCAATGGTCATATATGATGCGTTATCCCGGCGAAGGCAAAAACGTGCCGGGGCACTCCCCTCACACCCATACCTTCCCTGCGCAAAATCCGATCGTGAGTGGATGGTGTTCGGGGAACGCGGGGAGGTGGTAACACCTTCTCTCCATTCGACGATATCAACGCGGCAATCAATATCAAGAAGTTCGCCCTGCAAGATCAAAGTCTTGCCGGGGTGTCTGGCGTGGAACGCGCCATTGAGCCTGTGGACTCGCTCCCGCTGGGGAGGAGAATGATAGCCGGGAAGTCCCGTCCGCGAGCGCGGGGTAGTTCACGCTGCTAATTCTTCTGTAGCAGCATTCCGGCCGCTCCATACAATCGCCTTCACGTCGTAGTTGTTCAGCGCGTCGAGAACATTCCCGGGGACAAGGCAGTCGATATCATTCAGAACGACATACGTTTTCGAATCGGGAGGGCGGACGTCCCGTACATCAATCCAAGCGAACGCAATTGCCATAACGGCGCGGCCCTCATATGGTACTCTACATTCCCGCCCACTCATAACGAGGTTGGGGGGGTCCATCCTGGATTGGGATATCGGCAGCTCAACCGCTATTTCAGGCTCCATCCTTTAGGGCGGAGTAAGTTGATGCGGGAGATCCTACTCTGCGGCAAAAAATAGATGGATTTACCGAGCGATCAACGGTTGGCCGGATCTGCAACTCTTTTGTACACCGCTGAATAGGCGTTCTTTCCGCGATAATCAGTGAAGGTGCCGAACAGGTACAGAGTATCACCGTCAACCCAGCCCTGCATCAACGAGGCGGTGTTGCCCTCAGTGGTGCTTGCCATATATAGCGAGTTACCATGCGCGGAGAATATGACTCCCCCGACGTCGCCGACCCAGTACTCCTCCTTCGTCTCGCCAAAGAACATGAGATCGTGCTGCGCGGATATGTTGATTATGGTGTCGGACGCCTGGATATCGACATGATTCTCGTTGATCATCTCGATGTAGGAGTTCACCCAGGTTCCTTTAAGCGATGTGGGATCCGTGGGGAGGCCGGGAGAGTCGAGGGATGCATTCTCTCCCGCGTACTCCCGGATACCTGAGATAACACTGAAATTATCGACCTCAAACTCGGATCTAGCAACGGTCGTGATGCTGATGAGGTCATCGTGGAGTTGGTATTGCAGGATCCAGAACTCTCTGGCCTCATCGATCAGGAGGTAGACGTCGTACTCGTGGCCGAGGCTATCGATACCTTTGAATGCCCCTGCGGCAATGAACTTACGGGGCGTCAGAATGCCGTCAACATCCTGATCGATCGTCCCGTAGATGATCCCGTCCTGCTGACCCTCGATGCTGAAGGTATCCCCTGCAAGAGGGATGATGCTAACCGCATCAAACTGCGTTGCACTCACCTGTTTGTAGACCGGCCCAAGTTTTGTAAAACCATCCCCCTCCTTCGTCATGCCGCCATCGCGCACGAAGTGGTGTCTGTCGGCAAAGATAGTTCCAGTCGGGTCTTCACCGCTCTTCCCCGTGGTGATGCCCACAGCACTGATCCAGAGGTTGTCTCCTTCAGCATACCCGTATGCAAGGCGTCGGGATTCATCAGTGCTCAGATCGAACAGGAACACGCTCCCCTCCTCGTTACAGAATGCGGAGACAAAGCTGTCCTCTGCATCCCCATCGATCGTTCCATAGAAGAGCCAGTCTTCCTGCTCGATCGTAAGGACACTGTTCGGGGCGGATCTGTCAAATCCGTCACCCCGTGAACGGATGTAATCGACAAGGTTCCAGGTACCGGATATATCTGTCGTGATACCCGGCAGGCCCCCTTCAGCCTGAGCAGGCTGTGTCATACATCCGGCCAGGCAGGTGCAGGTAAGAAGAATTACGGCGACTGCTAGAAGCAGCCAAGATTGCTTCATATGGTTAAATTATACTCTGAATACATAAAATGATGCTTTTGAATGCCGGGATATCACAATAGGTCAAATTACGCTGATATCCGGAAGATCGGGGGCATAAGGTGCTATCTCATCAGAAGCGTTCGAAGGCAGAGACGCGCGCAATGGACTCATATAGAGCTCTCTCGGTCGAAACATGAGACCACAGACTCCCCAAGGAGGTATGCTACACTCGTTTGATTATGGAGAAAAAAAGGGTTTTTCAGAGATCTTTGAAGCAGAGATACCAGTCTTTGCACTCGTATCCCTCTTTCATCCTCTTCTCTATCGCTTCAGGGGTCGTTGGCGCCGGGACGATGACTTTGTCGCCTGGCTCCCAGTTCGCCGGGGTCGCAATCTTATGCTTATCCGAGGTCTGGAGGGCCTTGGTAAGCCTGAGGATCTCGGGCATCGAGCGGCCGTTGGACATCGGGTAGTAGAGCATGGCACGCATGATCCCCTTATCATCGATGAAGAAGACCGTTCTGATGGTCGAGGTATCACTCTGCCCGGGATGGATCATCCCGTAGCGCCGGGCGACCTTCATGTCGAGATCGGCGATGATCGGGAAGTGGATATCGACACCCATCTTCTCCTTGACGTTCCGCACCCAGGCGAGGTGGGAATGGACGCTATCGATGGAGAGTCCGATGAGCTGGGTGTTCAGTTTGGCGAGCTCATCGGCGATCTCGACGAACGCTATGAACTCAGTGGTACAGACCGGCGTAAAATCGGCCGGATGGGAGAAGAGGATGACCCACTTCCCCTTGTAGTCTGAGAGTTTCTTCCGTCCGTGGGTGGTCACTGCGTCAAACTCGGGTGCTGCTTCACCGATGACCGGCATCTGAAACATTTCCTGTGTCTCCATCTCTTTCACCTTTTGGATTTATCGCCTAATTTTTCTTCGAGAACGGTCTTGCCGTGGACGTAGGCCGGCATCCCCGCGAGCAGGAAAGCGACCCGGAGCCCTTCCTCGATCTCTTCCTTCTTCACACCGAGGTTCTCGGCACCTGCCATCTGTGCACGGATGGCATGGTCGTCCCTGAGCGCGGCGGCGATCGCTATCGCGATGACCTTCTTCGTCTGCCTCGAGAGGACTCCGTCGGCCCAGATCATCTGGTCAAGCCCTATCACCTTCCCGTAGAGGTCGGGGTCGGTCTTCTCGAGTTCCTTGAAGATCTCAGGGACCTTCCCGATCTTCTCTTCAAGGCGCTTTTGTTTCTCTGCCATACTCATCACTCCTCAAGCACCATCGGCTCGCCGCAACAGATCAGTTCTCCGCCGCCGACTTCCAGCACTTTGACAAGATTTCCGCAGATCTCGCAGAGGTAGACCTGCCCCTCGGCTGATACGTTCACCATGCTTCTCACTCCGCACTACTCGGTTTTAGATCCTCGCTCAGGAGGATGCATGACGTCCTCAGGCGTTTTGATGTCTGGCCGTATGTGGGTCATCGGAAGACAGTTGTACATCTCGCAGGCGCAGGTCGGGCATTTGACGAGATCTTCGTCAGTGCTGTCAATCCGGACCTCCCTTCCACAGTCGACGCAGATGAATCGTCCGGGACCTGGCTTCTCTCCTGCTTTCGCAGTCTCTCTGGTTCCTGGTTCGGCCACAGGCATTCACCAAGTCAGTAGTGACCTCCCAAGGTATTTAGCAGTATCCTCCGGAATGGGGCCGCCTGCCCGCACCTTATTAATAGAGCCGCATGCAACCCTGCATCATGTCAAAGAGGGTAATTGCGCTACTTGGAAGCCCACTCGTCGAAGGAAATACCGCTCGCCTCCTCGACGAGGCCATCCGCGGCGTGGAGGATGCCGGCTGTGAAGTCGAAAAGATCGTTGTCGCGTACCTGGATTTTGCGCCGTGCATGGAGATATTCTACTGCATGGACTACGAGACCTGCCAGATCAAGGACGACATGACCGAGATCTATGACAAATTTCGGGAGATGGATAGTCTCATCATCGCCACCCCGGTGATGACGATGGGCATCCCCGGGAAACTGAAGTCGTTCATGGACCGGTTCCAGGTCTTCTACATGGCCAAGTATCACCGAGGAAAGTCGCTCATCTCCCCCGAACAGCGAAAGAGGCGGAGGATGCTCTTCATATCGATCGCGGGCATGAACCTTCCAACCGTCTTTGATGGTGCGAAGATGACCGCCCGGGCGTTTGGAGAGATCGTCGACTGTCCCTACTGGGACGAAGTCCTCAGAAACGATATGGATACGATCAAGGATATACGGACGCAGCCTGAGGTTATGGAAGCAGCGTACCGGAAGGGTCATGAGCTCGGGCGGCTCCTGATGCAGTGAATCATTGTCGTTTTGGGGTTTAGGCGCACGGTCGGATACCCTGATTCATGTGCCCTTCGCAGAAGAGATGTGGATATGCGATGCGGCTTGCGATATCATTGGAGGAGCGCCCCCTCCTCCCCGAGACACTCTCCTGTTTCTACCTATTTCCAGAAAAATCCTGATTCAGTCTTTCCCTGGACGTATATCCGTCCTTGCCAGGCTGGAGTGAAAGGCTTTTAATAAGGGGTTCTCAAAACAACTACTTTATGTCGACAGATGAAAATGCCCAGGAAGCGTATGCCGGAGAGTCCCAGGCAAACAGAAGATATGCCGTCTTTGCCGAAAAAGCAGTCGCTGAAGGGTATCCTGCGGTCGGGAAACTCTTCA
>JAAZOW010000338.1 GCA_012797575.1 Methanomicrobiales archaeon
AGATGTTGCCCTTCAAGAAGTCCGTCCTGGACCGCGAGCTGCTGAACCGGCATCAGGTACTCGATCCCGGAGGCCTTTGCAAACGCAGGAGGCAGGGCTAGATCGGTGATGTGAGCCGTCTTCTGGACTTCGTGCGCTTCCATGCGGTCAAAGAGGGTCCGTGACCGATCGAACCGCTCAGGTCCAACCGATGCCAGCACCCGATCGAGGTCCCGGACCTGGATGAGGAGTTTCTCGAGGTGGATGAGCACCGAACCGCCGAAGATACCCATATATCCGAGTTCCCGGCGCATCTCGCGCTTTGCACACTCCAGACAGATCCACTCCCCGCCGTAGCGGACGCCGGTTGCCTTATCGACCGGGGTGAATCGGTCTTCCAGCTGGCAGAACCGGCATATATCGATCCTGGATACCGGGATCTGGAGGTCAGAGAGGAACGACTCAAACTCCGGACTCTCCCCTGCGAGGTGCACCGAAGATCGACGTAGCAGCGTGATCAGATCTCGGGTCGGCGTGGGTTTGAGCTGCCTGCCCCGCCTCCGGACCTTGAAGTTCTTCGGCCGCTGGCCCTTCGGGGTTGGCACCAGATTGACGAACCCCGACCCTCTGACACGGCCACCATCGACGAAGAGGAGCTTATACGTGCCTTTCTGAGGCTGGACGATGACCTTCATGGCGCGATGTCGTGGATTGTGTAGGTGAGCCCTACCGTCTCCAGTCGCTTGAGGAAGTCAGTGAACTCTTCATCGACGATAAGTATTGCGCACTCCCTGCCGTGGAACGCTGCCTCGATGACCCCCTCCCGGGAGCCGAAGAACATATCCGGCTCGATATCCGCTTTCTTGAGGGCCACATACGATTCAAGCCCCACAGTGGCCACCATATCTGCATCCCTGATGGCGGCCCGGAGGAGATCGGTGTTGACCTGTCTGGACCCGCCCCGCTCAATCCGAGGCACTTTACAGACATGGACGATCCCTTCCTCGTGGTCGATGATGCCGTTTAGGTGGGAGACGCCCACATCCTCCCCGGTCCGGGCATCCATCGTCGCCTGGCCCATGGCGCTCTGCTCCTCTTTCGTCGCGTAGAGCCACCCGTTCTGCATGAAGACACCGACCGTATCGCCCTTCGTGAGTTCGTCCTGAGCGATGGCCGTCCAGACCGCCACCTGCTGGATGACCTCCCGGGTGATATGGCGAGCATACGACTCGAGCGCCTCTGCGTGCCGTAACACCCACTCGATCCCGCTCTTCGTCACCTCGTAGCGACCCCGACCGTGGGCAGTGACCATCCCTTCGTCCACCATCTCCCGTATGTATTCAGAGACGGCCTGAGGCGTCACACCGAGTTTGTCCGCGATCTCCTGCTGGCGGATGGATGGCTGGTGCTCGGCGATCTCCACCAGGATCTGGAATCTGGTGGACTCACGTTTGCTGCGCAGGATAACGTAGAGCGGATCTTCAGCGAGGTTGGTCAAGCAACACCATTCCCTGTCCTTTTACATCGAGGTTCGCGATCCGCTTGGCCAGACCTCTGATGAAGATCGGACTTACCCCATGTCTCCTGGAGATGTCGCCGATCGAGGAAGTTCCCGCCGCAATCTCCCCTTCGACCGAGTCCACGATTGCGCGGAGATTTTCATCGTTCGAGATGGCGATATGCAACAGATCTCCGATATCGCCCATGGAACACTGAAAACTGGCTCTGAATCTGCTGTATGTCGCCCGGTATTCTTTCATCGGCTTCTGCCCGGGTTTGGGCATCCGCCACTGCTCTTCGATCAGATTTCCTTTCTTGAGAATAGAGAGGCACTCGGCCACCGTTGAGATGTCAACATATGCCGCGAGCTCCTCCTCAGTCAACCAGGTTTTGTTGAGAAGTTCATAGATCCTTTTATAATCTGCATTATTGAACGTAATAAGGAGAGGAACCAGGTCAACTGGATCATTGAGAATCTTAACATGCCCCGTCAATGCGATACCCTATTACTATATTGTGGTATAACTCCATAAATTTTTGCTGAATTTTCGATGCGTACACGCGGCACCATCATCATCCAGGGTATTGTCCAGGGCGTCGGATTCCGCCCGTTTGTCTATGCGAAGGCGCGAGAATTCGGGATCACCGGGACCGTCAAGAATCTGGGGAGTGAGGTAGAGATCCATGCATTCGGGGATCGTTTCGAGGAGTTCCTGGAGGCCCTTTCCCATGGACCACCGCTATCCCGGGTAGACTCGGTCATCGTCAGAGACCTGCGCGGGGAGCCTCCCGCGACTTTTACGATCCTTGCGAGCGGTTCTGGCAGCCTCTCGGGATTTATCCCGGCCGATGCTGCCATCTGTGACGACTGCATCGCTGATATCTTCACCCCAGGTGGGCGTTACGAGGGGTACTGGGCCACGTCCTGTGTCAACTGTGGCCCACGGTACAGTATCATCACCGCCATCCCCTATGACCGTGAACGCACATCCATGGAGGCGTTCCCGGTCTGTTCCGCCTGCGAGAGCGAGTATACCGACCCGTCGTGCCGGCGCCACCACGCCCAGACGATCGCCTGTGCGGCCTGCGGGCCACGTCTCTCCCTCTTTCGGGCCAGCGGAACGCAGATTGATGTAGGAGATCCGATCAGGAAGGTGGCAGCCCTCCTCAATGCAGGTTCGATCGTTGCCATCCGGGGGATCGGAGGGTTTCATATCGCCTGTATCGAGGAGTCGGCCGATATCCTGAAGCACCGCCTCGGCCGGAGCGAGCAGCCTCTTGCGGTGATGGCAACCCCTGAGGAGGTGGAGCGGATAGCGATTGTGTCCGACGATGACCGCCGAGCCCTCCACTCCCCCGCCCGGCCGATCGTTGTGCTCAAGAAGCGTGATCCCCTCTCACACCAGGCGATATCCATGCTCCACACCATCGGGTGCATGCTCCCCTACGCAGGATTGCATCACCTCCTCTTTGCAGCCCTCGATCACCCCCTCCTCATCATGACGAGTGCAAACCTGCCGGGCTACCCGATGATCACTGATGTATCTGACGCCCTCGACCGTCTCTCCGGGGTGGTGGACTACATCCTCACCCACGACCGCCGGATCGTCAACCGATGTGACGATTCGGTCATGCGGGACGGCTACATCATAAGGCTCTCACGGGGTCTTGCTCCGAAGCGGGCCGCGATCGATCTCGGGGGTCGGTCCATCCTCGGCGTCGGTCCGGAGCTGAACGCGAATGTCTCCATCTACCAGAGCGGGTTCTGCATCACCTCACCCCACATCGGGAACGTCAGGAATCCTCGGACTCTCGCCTACCTGCAGGAGACGGTGGAGAGGCTCGGGGGGCTTATCGGCGCCCGATACGATCGGATTGTCCACGATCTCCACCCGCAGTTCCTCTCGACCCGATATGCACGGGAGGTTGCTGAGGCGACCGGGGCGGAGCTTCTCGCCGTCCAGCACCATCGAGCGCATATAGCGGCCGCGACCCGGGAGGAGTGTGTCGGGATCGCGATCGATGGTGTGGGGTATGGTGATGACGGGACGATCTGGGGTGGGGAGGTCTTTGCCGGCCAGGTCCCCAACCTCGACCGGGTCGCCCACCTGGAGGTCGCCCCGATGCCGGGCGGGGATCTTGCGACCCGGTACCCTGAGAGGATGCTGTATGGGATCCTGCCGGTGGATGGGATCCGGGATATGCTCGCATCGCGGGGGTGGAGTGATATCGAGCTTGGTGTCCTCTCTCGACAGGTGGAGCGGGGCATAAACGTTGTCCCGACGTCGAGTGCCGGCCGGGTGCTGGACGCAGCCGCGGCGCTCCTTGGGATATGCCGGGAGAGGACATACGACGGCGAACCTGCGATGAGGCTTGAGGCGGTGGCGTATGCCGGGAGGGCATCGGCCTGGGATCTCGAGTTTCTGCGTGATGGCGGGTGCGAGGTTCTCTCGACGCGGTCGATCCTCTCAGAGGCCCACCGGCGGATCTCTGCGGGGGAGCGGATCGGAGACGTCGCGGCATCGATTCAGTACAATCTGGCGATGGGTGTCGCTGAGATGGCCGTCCGGGCAGCTGAAGGACTGGGGATCTCCCGGGTAGCGCTCTCGGGCGGGGTTGCGTATAACCAGGCGATCCGGGAGACGATCGTCGGTGAGGTTCAGAGCGCCGGGCTCACGATCGTCACGAACCGGGGATACCCCCTTGGAGATGGGTGCATCAGCTTTGGACAGGTGGTCTGGGGCGGGAGTGTGGATTGAAGATGGGCTTTTGGTTCTATTGAGTGAACGATACCAGGATGCGATGTACGTCTGGTATGTCCAAGGTACGACTGCGATTGACAGAACCCATGGTCACTGAACGGTTGATCTTCCTCGCTGAGGACGAGGGCTGTGCGTCCTGGTGCCGGTGTTCAGGTGCCCGAGGTGCGGCACCCCTGCAGCCGGCGAGGGCATGCCCACCCCCTTTTGATGCCCCCAGGTTCGGGACGGCGTGCTACACATGGAATAGCCTCTCTATGCTGAGAAGTTAAGCAGGATCGTGAGAGAGCGATCTCGGAGGAAAAGTGTTTTTTTTCAAAATTGGATTCCTAGCATCCCGCAAGAGTGCTGCGGGTGGGATCCGAACCCACGACCTCCAGATGTCCCAGGATTGGACGCTCCGTTCTTCTCAAAACCCTATGAGTCTGGCGCCCTAACCAACTAGGCCACCGC
>JAAZOW010000049.1 GCA_012797575.1 Methanomicrobiales archaeon
ACGCTCGAGTTCAGCCAGGCCATCCGGACCGGCGCTGCCGATGCGGGCCCGCATCGCGGTCACCCCGGTCAGGGTCTCCTTCTCGAAGGCCGCGTAACTCTTCGTCGCACCGAGGAGCTGCTCGATCATGTCCAGCCGCTTCTTCATCGCGACCTTCACCTGGCCGAGTGTCGCTTCAGCGGAGTTTTTGAGTGAGAAGAACCGGTTATAGATGCCTATGAGTGCTGCTGCGATGCCCAGTATGATCAGCACCACGACGACGATGAGGACTATTGAGAGAATGTCCGCCACAGGGTATCACCGTATATTGTATGCGTCGTAGGGCGTATTTAATTCGCGGGGGGATCGTCGGGTGGGTGTGGGGGCGGCAGCTCGGGGTGGCCATCCGCGCCGAGACCTTCGGATCGAAGCGAGCCGGGCCGTTACCCGGCGATCTCTTCCCCGGAACTCACCATCGCCACGACCTTCCCATCCGCGTCGCGCAGGAGGGCGTTGTGCCAGAGGATCTGCCGTTCGTGACCGTTCCGGGTGATGATCGGAATCTCCTCGCAGGGTGGTGGTTCGATCTCGCCGATGACCAGGCGGGCGAAGTTTCGGGCGAGCCGATCGCGGAGGCGTTCGGGGACGGCCGTCGAGAACCAGTTCTTCCCGATGAGGTCTTCCCCGGCATATCCTAGGATCTCATACCCTCTCTGGTTCACCAGATTGATCGTACCGTCCGGTTCAGTCACCACGATCATGACGCCGGCAGCGTCCAGGTAGCCTTTCGCCCGATCACGCTCGGCGACCAGACGGTCTTCCATGACTGCGCGGTTGGTGACATCTTCGACGATCCCGAGCATGTACCGCAGTGTGCCCCGGGAGTCAGAGATCGGGATCCTCTTCATGGACAGGATCCGGCCGCCCGGGAGGCGGATCTCCCCTTCCCGGATGATCGATTGTTCCGTCACTTCCCGATCGCCGTCGCCGGTAAGGAATGCTGCCATATCTGGCGGCAAGATGTCTTTGGCCTGCTTTCCTGCCATCTCCTCCTGTGTCATCCCGAGGAAGGTCTCCGCGGCGCGGTTCGAGAAGACGATCGTGTTCTCCTGCACTTCCTGAACAAAGACCATGCTTGGGATGTTGTTGACCACCGAGTAGAGGAATGATTTCCACTGGGCGACCCGCTTTGTGGCGTGAACCCGTTCGGTGACGTCACGGCAGACCATCCGGTAGCCGGTGAAGTCACCGATCATATCGTAGATCGGTGTCCCGCTCACCTCAAGGATGATGGAGTTCCCTGCCCGATGGAGCATCGTCCACTCGAAGAGGATTCTGGGTTTCGGGTTGAAAAGGAGTGCGGTCAGGCGCAGTTTGACACGTTCTGCCTTTTCAGGAGCCATGAAGTCCCAAGGAGCCTTTCTGAGCATCTCTTCAGGCGTGTAGTCCAGTATCTCCCGGCTCTTTGGACTGACGTAGGTGAACGCGCAGGTCTCGTCTACGTTCAGGACGAGATCGTTTATGTTCTCAACGAGACTCCGATAGAGCGCCTCGCTCTCGCGCAGGGCCTCTTCTGCTCGCCTTCTCTCGGTGATATCCTCGAGGATGATGGTGACCCCCGGCGATCCGTCGTTGAAAGCGGTGGGAAGGAACTTGGCCTGAAAGAAGAGTTCCTCAACGTGCCGCAGGAAGCGGAGCTCTTCCACAACCTCACTGCCGTTGAGCGCCTCGACGATCCGATCCTGTATCAGCGGGTGGTCGAGCGCGGCCAGATGCGATTCCTCAACATACTTTCCTATGATACCGTCACGTTCTACTTCTGCAAACGCGCAGATCGCATCGTTCGCCTGGATGATCCGGCGGTTGCGGTCAAGCACCAACACCAGGTCCGATGAGAAGTTGAGCATGGCAGAGATGGGAACCCTCTGTGAGAGGTAGAAGACCTTGGCTTTCCCGTAGGCCTTCATCTCCACCTGGCCTGAGACGAGGAGGATGTCGAGGTACCGGGAGACGGTGTTCCGGTTCACTCCGACAGCGGCAGCGATATCGGAGACCGACATACCCCGTGGTTGTTCTTTCAGGACCTGGAGCAGGGGAGAGACCGCGTCGGTGTTTGAATCCATGTACAATCTTTAT
>JAAZOW010000310.1 GCA_012797575.1 Methanomicrobiales archaeon
GTGAGGGCGGCCTCCTACACCCTGACCGGTGCGGGAGATGGGGTCGAGGGGTTCGTGACCGAGTGGGTCGACCTCTGTGAGCTCTCTCCAAGCCCAAGAGAGGGCCGGGAAGGTTGGAGGGTGCTCGGTGCGGAATCTGCTGCATCGCCCGTCTCTCCTGGTAGCCACCGGCAAGGGGTGGCATCCGCACAGGAAGCACCGGGATTTGGGATCTCCGCAGCCCTGTCTGGTTGTATAGTGGGTGCATGTGCCGTATTGCGGCGGCATAGAATTGGGGGTGACAGCACATGAACGTCTCCAGACCCTGTTTGGTACTGCTCGCCGCTGCTCTCGTCGCGGGTGTCTTCTTCGCACCGGTTGCAGCAGCAGATTCGCTCCCGCTCGGTGCAAAGAAGAGGCTCACAGAAGATCTTGTTGGAGCGAGCGTCTGTAGCTACATGCTCGGCACAAACGATCTGACGCTCGATGAGGTCTCAGATGCCGCCTACATCTACGCTGTCTGGGATGGAAAGCCGAAGGTGATCACCGACGCGACCGGCCGCACGGTGACACTCTACCGCCCGGTAAAGCGAATCGTCACGGAGGCTCCCGATAATGCCCGGATGCTGATCACCCTTGGTGCCGGGCGCCTTCTCGTAGGGGCTGATAGGTCTACCGTGGAAGGGAACTGTATCTGCCCGGGGGGCGGAGATGGCCAGCTCCTATGCGAGGAGTGCTGGGAGAAGACTGTCCTCGGAGGGCTCAATAACCTTCCCGTGACGGGTTCAGGGGGTCCTGCATTTGAGACATACCATGAGGAGATAGCGATGCTCAAGCCCGACCTGATCTTTCCCTGGCAAGCTTCCTCGGCAGATGAACTGCAAGGGCGTGTTGGTGCGCCCGTCTTCGTGGCAACCGGGGTGAACTTTACCGCCTATGAATCGATCGCGGACCACGCCCGTTCAATCGGCTCAGTGATCTCGCGAGAACGAGAGGCTGAGGAGCTCATCGCGTTTCTCGATAACAAGGTAAAACAGGTGACTGATATAACCGATGCCATCCCGGAGAGCGAGAAGCCCAGAGTCTACTTCGCCCCACGCGGGGCGTCAAAAGGCTTCCACGACTCTGATATGGGGCGAGATTTCACTCGCACAACCAACGCCTACTATCCCCTCACCATGGCGGGTGGGATCAACGTCGCCGAAGATGTCGTCGGATCGAACATAGCCGTCGAACAGCTCCTCGTCTGGGACCCCGATGTGATCTTTGTCGCAGGTTCAGCACCGGACGGCGGCGCTGGGGTGAATTTCGTTCTGAATGCACCAGAGCTCCAGTCGCTCAAAGCGGTCCAGGAAGGCCGGGTCTACAACGTCTTCTACCCATATTGTTGCGGAAGTCCGCACGACAAGAGCCTTCTGAACGTCTTCTACATGGCCAAGATCCTCTATCCGGACAAATTCGCAGATATCGATATGGAGAAGGAAGGAAACGAGATCATGACCGCCTTCCTGGGCGTTGACGGCGTGTACACAGCGTATGCAGACTACCTGGA
>JAAZOW010000341.1 GCA_012797575.1 Methanomicrobiales archaeon
CACGGCCGGAGATATGTAGGCAATTCCACTCCTGTAATAACAGGTGTAGATCATATCAAAACTCCGCTGAGCAATCTTGCGGAACTTCTCTTCGCTTGCTATGAGTGCCTCTTCGGCTGCCTTCCGTTCGATACCCTGGGCCAGGATATTCGCCGCTGCCCGTACGAAGTTGATATCATCGTGGGTGAACCCACGGCGCGCCCGGGTGTGGGCGCCGAGCACCCCGTAGGGCGCATCATCGCCCTGGATGATGACGCTGATGCCGCTCATGATCCCCTCATTCCGGAGGAGAGCCGGACCGTGAAACCTCGTCTCAGTATCGAAATCCTCGACGATCACCGGTTCACAGGAAAGAAGCGTGTATCCCGCCTGGGAATCGGTCCCCCCTTCCACGATCTCGGTGCCGATCCGGGCTGCATCGAATCCCACCGCCACCTCGAGCAGGAATGCATCTCTGTCGGGGAGGTGCCGGAGCACTTTGGTGTACTCGACCCCGAGGTGCTTGGCTACTGCCTGGACCAGGGCATTCATCAGCTCCAAAAGGTCGGCTCCTGCAAGAGCAAACCGACCGAGATCCGCGATGGCCGCTTGCTGCGCTGCCCGGATGGCTATGAGGCGTTCAGCCTGTTTTATTGCGGTGATATCGAGGTTGATCCCGGCCCAGAGGATGATTTGTCCGTCCTCGTCCCGGACGGGGCCGCCACGCGAGAGAATGGTGCGCAATTCCCCACCCGGCTCAGACACTCTGAGCTCCCGGTCCCACCGGCACCCGGTATCGATGCAGTGCTGCCAGTCGGCAAGGGCGTCGGTCGAGCCTTCGAGCGGTATGCAGTTCAGCCACCTAGGGTGGCGGCATTCCTCAAGAGTCGTCTCCGCAAGGTCGAGGAACGAAGGAGATATGTAGAGGGCAGTGCCATCCGCCTCACAGATCCAGACACCATAGGGGATCAGATCACCGATCCCGGCGAAGATCGTCTCTGTTCCGATCTGCGCCTCGACCTTTGAGGCATTCCGCATCACTTCGTCGTGTTCCGGTGTGATATCCTGGAACCGGGCAAGCATCGACCCGGCGTAGATCTCTCCGGTCATCACCCGGCACGAAAACGAGAACCAGCGCACATCGCCATGAGACATCTGCATCTGGAAGGTGAGGTGGGATACCTCCTGCCGGGACCGGATCGCTTCAAGCACCCTGTCGGCGCAACCTCCCCCCTCCAGAATACGCGGTGCAATGTGATGGATAAAGAAGCCGTCTGCCTCCATACCCCAGGCCGCCTCATCGCCGACACCGAAAATCTCGCGAAATGACCTATTCAGTCCCGTGACGTTGTTGTTCCGGTCGAGAATGACAACAGCGTCATCGAGCTCATCGAAGCAACGATACATTTGAGGCCTCCATGGTCAGCGGATGCCGTATTATCTTTATGCCCCCCCACGCTGTATGTGCTTTCCGGGAAATTTTTTGTAAAACGCCGAGGGGGAGATTTGAACTCCCGAGGTGCCGAACACCAGTGGCTTTCGAGGCCACCGCCTTCCCGGACTAGACTACCTCGGCATAGAATCAGCCTACAGTATTTAGGTTCAGCGGCTATAATGGTATCGAAGTTATGTTCTGCAGATTAACCCTCATCCCTGACGACATCGCGCTGATCTACCAGGGCCATCCGGGCGATACCTACGAGGATGCCCTGCTCTCCTTTGGGATCAATCCTGATACAGCACTGATATTCTCAAACAAGAGGAGCCTACCGCAGGACAAAAAGATTGAGGAAGAGGAGGTTAGCATCTTCCTGACCGTTTCGCGCGGATAATTCTACTCGAGATCCGCCGGACCTGCCCCAGACTGGGTGACCAGCATATCATCGACACGGGTGAGTAGCATGGCCGTCTCAGTCGCGCTCTTGATCGCCTGGGTCTTCACGCGCTCCGGTTCGATGACGCCTGCCTCCAGCATATCCACGACCTCTCCGGTGTAGACGTTGAGCCCGGCATACTTCTTCCCATCGGCATGGGCCTTCTTGAGTGCGACGACCTTATCGATCGGATCGAACCCTGAATTCTCCGCGAGCGTCTTGGGAATGACCTCAAAAGCGTTTGCAAACGCTTCAACAGCGAGCTGGACCCTGCCGCCGAAGGTTGC
>JAAZOW010000214.1 GCA_012797575.1 Methanomicrobiales archaeon
CGACCTTGCTATGTTCATGAGCGGGCCGACGATCATCGTTCACGGCAACGCTGAACACGCGCCCGGCAACACGATGGACTCCGGGAAGGTGGTGATCCACGGGAGCGCCGGCGATGCGGTGGCGCACAGCATGCGAGGCGGTAAGATCTTTGTCCGTGGAGACATCGGCTACCGTGGCGGGATCCACATGAAGCAGTACGAGGCGCAACGTCCCATACTGGTCGTCGGGGGGGCCGCCCAGACGTTCCTCGGCGAGTACATGGCAGGTGGCCTCCTGATCGTCCTCGACCTCGATGGGGCCATGAAGGCGCGCGGGATCGGGAGCGGGATCCACGGCGGGGAGATCATCATCCGTGGTGATGTGGATGAGGCCTGCCTCGCGGCGGGGGCGAAGAAGGTTCCGCTCACCGACGAGGATCGAGCAAGGATCGCTCCGGTGATCAGGGAGTTTGCCGGAGACTTTGGGCTCGATCCGGAGCCGCTGGTCAGCGCCGGCTACACCCGGATCATCCCCGCGAGCGCAAGGCCCTTTGCAGGAAAGTATACGTGGGAGTGATAGGGATGGATACAAAATCATTCAAGGACCTGGAAGCCGCGGTCTGGGTTACTGGCCTCTGTTCCGGGTGCGGGGCATGCGTGGCGGTCTGCCCGGCGGATGCCCTCAGGTTTGCACCGGGGGAGATCGATGCGCCGGAGAACATCGGCTACTGTAAGGTCGAGAACGATAGTGTGCCCTGTGGGGCCTGTTACGCGGTCTGTCCGAGGGTCGATATCGCATCGCAGGGGGCGATGCTTGGACCGCACCGGGATATCGTTGCGGCCCGGTCAGTCCTCCCGGTGGCGCGGAGGCAGAGCGGTGGCGCGGTGACGGCGATCCTCGCAAATGCCCTCGATGAGGGGTTGATCGATGCGGTTGTGACCGTGACGAGCGACCCCTGGACGATGAGGCCGTCGTCGGCGGTGATCACCTCCTCGGATGTGCTCGTCCAGCATGCCGGGAGCCGCTACTCCTGGTGGGTGCCGCTGCTTGCATCCCTCAAAGAGGCGGTGGTCACCCGGAAGTACCGGCGGGTCGCCGTCGTGGGCGTGCCCTGTGCGGCCCGGGCGGTGCAGATGATCCGGGAGAGCGACCACGATCTCCTCCGTCCCTATGCGAAGGCGATACGGCTCGTGATCGGTCTCTTCTGCACGGAGATCTTCGACTACGCAAGGTTGATCGAGGGGAAGCTGCAGTCCGAGAGCCAGATCAGGCCCTGGGAGATCCGGCGTCTGGACATCAAGGGGAAGCTGGATGTCTACCTCCAGGACGAGCGGCACATATCCATTCCGCTCGCCGATCTGGAGGAGTCTGTCAGGCCCGGGTGCCGGGTCTGCACCGACTTCACGGCGGTAGGCGCGGATATCTCGGCCGGTGCTGTCGGATCGCCGGATGGCTACACCACGCTGATCATCAGAAACGATATCGGCAGGGGTTTTGTCGATCAAGCAGTCTGGCAGGGGAAGCTTGCTCTTGATGGCAAGGTCGATATCACCGCGATCGAGCGCCTGGCTGTGAAGAAGGCAGAGCGGTCAGCGGAATAATACTTTTTTTGTGCGGTTCGAGGTGCCGCTCACGTTCGAGATCTGTCTTGAAGGTGCACCGGGCACTCACCCGACCCGAGGAGGGCGGCGGTGCGCACGCCTGACGTGTGCATGGAGTTCCTCGAGGGCTGTGTACTGTCTGCCGCAGATCGGACAGATGAACTCTCCCATCTCCACGGCTCTCCGCCTCTGCGGTGGCCAGCCCATCTTCAGTCCCTCCCGGCCGCGATCTCCTCGATCGTCCGCCCGGAGATGACCGAACGCGTCTCTGTCGCTACCAGGTCCCGGCCCGGCGCCGCCTCCGCATCGTCCATCTTCACGAGGAGCCAGGCCTCACCCTTCCCCGTCCTAAATCGGGTGAGGGCATACCCGCCCCTGACCTTCTCCCCCTCGAGCCAGACCGATACGTGGCCCCGCCCGATCGCTCCGGCGACCGGGACCTCCTGCCCATCCTTCCGGGTGAGGTTCTGATACGCTCCCCGGTCCCAGACCATAACCGCCCCGGCCCCGTACCTTCCCTCAGGTATGATGCCCTCGAAGTCGGCGTAGTCGAGGGGGTGATCCTCTGTGGGGATGGCAAGGCGTCTCTCCTTCGGATCTGTTGATGGCCCCCGGGGGATCGCCCAGGACTTCAGCACGCCGTCGACCTCGAGGCGGAAGTCGTAGTGGAGCGTGGTCGCATCGTGCTTCTGGATGACAAAGATCGGGCGGCCTCCCGGCACCCGGGCGTCCCTCTCCTCCTCGCGAGAATCCTCAGGCCTGCTCATACATGGACTCGGATGTTCCCGGGGATAAGGGTTATCCCGGCAGGGTGGGAAGGCCGCCGGACACTTCAGAGATTTCGCTGAGATGTGGGGACGATCCTGATATTCATCTTCTCCGATCCGATTATCAGGATACCTTCCCCGGGCTGGAAGTTGAGGAGATCCTTCTCGCTCACCTCGAAGAACCTGGCGTTCTCCTGAGCCTGCTTCTTATTCTCAGCCCGCATGCAGAACTTCACGGCGATGTTTGCCAGGATCTCTTCATTGAAGTGGGCGATCAGCTGTGATGCAAGGATCAGCGAGACGCCGAACTTCCGCATCTCGGTGGCGTACTTGTTCAGCACCGCCTTGATCGCCGTCTTTGAGCTGCTCTTCTGGCTCACCAGAAGTTTCGCCTCGTCGACGATGACGAAGAGCCGGAACTTCTCCTGGTCGCTCTCCGCCCCGCGTGGGATCTCGCCCATCGCCTGGAGGGTATAGTAGATCCGCCGGAGGAAGAGGTCAGCGAAGAGGTAGCGCAGGTTCTCAGGGAGGGCGTTTAGGTTGATGTGGGTGATCCCGCTTGAGAGTATGGTGGGGATGGATATCTTCTCCTCCCCGGAGAAGAGTTTGTAGTCGAATATGTCTTCGAGATAGGCCGGGATCGCTTCATCCTCGCAGGCTGTGATCTCTTCTTCGATATCGTCGAAGTCGAGCACCCGCGTCCAGGTTGCGGTCTTACCTGTGATCCCTGATGCCCGGTAGCATCCCCTGATGATATTCTTGATCTTCCTGCGCTGCTGGATCCCGAGTGTCGGGAAGTTGATGGAGATCGCGTCGACGAAGTCCGATGTGGCGCGGAGCGGTGTGATCTCATCGATGGTGGGGTCGAGCTCGAGCGGGTTGAAGTAGTACTCCCCGCCCTCGCGGATCTTGTAGGCCCTGATACCGTCTGTATCGGGTGCCATATCTCCATGGAAGTCGATCATGATGACCGGCAGTGCCTGTGCTGCAAGCTCCAGGGCTATGCACCGGATCGTCTCGGTCTTTCCGGCGCCGGAGCCGCCGAGGACGATCATGTGCCCGTTGTTGAGCCTGCCCGGCGACCAGTTGACGCGCTGGCCATCGGGAGCATGGCCGAGGAAGATATCGAGTCCGCCGGGGCGGGGCGCGGGGGTTGGCATCTCCTCGACCAGATCCTCGTCGCCACTCTCCTCCTCACCCGGGAAGGGAGGTTCTACCGGCGGTGGAGGAGCGGGTCTGGGGACCGGGGCCGCCGGCGGTCGGGCGATGGTGATCCCTTCTGCAACATCGGCCATCAGCTCCCGACCGAGGTCCCGGATATGTGCGTCGTAGAGGTCTTGATCCCTGATGATGAATCCGGGGAGGTCTCTCCCACCGACCCGAGGTTCTCCCTCGAGGAGGTGGATCGAGTCGGTGAGCAGGCCGAGCACCCTTGAGAGCTCCCGGCGGTGGGTAGATGATGCTCGGATGCGATCGCCCCCCTCGTTCCAGGCGAGGTAGCGCAGGACCGTGAATGTCGAGTGGAACGACTCAAGGAGCGTATCGTAGTGTTCCCGGACCCCCGGCTCGATCGTCTCGAGCATACCCTTGAGGATATACGCAAACTCCGGCGGGAAGGTGTAGGTGGCGGCGCCGGCCCCGGGTCCATCGGGGCCGCAGGTGAAGACGGCGCAACCGGCGGCTTTCAGCCGGGCGGCGAACTGTTCGCACTCGAAAAAGAGTGCGGGGTTGTTGTTGAACAGAAAGTCGATGAACGTCTCCTCTGCTTCCGGGAGCGCTGACGGGAGGGTCTTATTGACGTATGGCCCTTTCACGGTCCCCGCAAGGAGGATGGGGACAATTTCATGGATTTCGCGCGCCAGGCCCATGATATCGAGTGCCTGGAGTCTGGCCTCCATGAGCGGCCGGGCGATCGCCTTCCCCGCTGGGGTCGTCTTGATGATCGTCGTGCCGCGCCTGGATACGGAGTCTATGAGACCCGCCTCTCTGAGTGCAACGAGCGGCCCCGATGTATACGCGTAGCAGCTCTGTTCGACCACGCCCTCCCCCCTCCCCCGGGGTGACGAACTGTTCTGAGCGATGTAGATGTAGAGGAGGGTCTCGAGGATGTCGCGGATCTCCTGCATCCGGAAGTCCCGCAGGTGATCGATGACGCCGGGAGGGATCGGTTCTGCCAGGGCAGGAA
>JAAZOW010000158.1 GCA_012797575.1 Methanomicrobiales archaeon
GCGGCAGATATGATCCGTGAAGCGGAGTCGGTGACGGTCATATCCCATATCGATGCCGATGGTATCAGCACCGAGGCGATCCTTGCCCAGGCGATCACCCGTGAGGGGATACCGGTCAATTCTGTCTTTCTCCGCCAGCTCGAGCCGATGGCGATGCGCCATATTCCGGAGGACGACTCTTTAAAACTCTTCGCCGACCTGGGGGCTGGCCAGCAGAATCTCCTCGAGGGACACGGCCTATCCGCAGACGAAGTTCTGATCCTCGATCACCACGTCAGCCAACCCTGCGACACGGCCTACCCTCAGGTCAACTGTCTGGATCACGGCATCACCCAGATGAGCGCGGCCGGCGTCGCATACCTGGTCGCAAAGACGATCGACTCCACCAGTATCGACCTCGCCAAACTCGCGGTGATCGGGAACGTCGGGGATATGATGGCCCGCGAGAACTGCGGGCTGGTCGGCCCAGCACGCGAGATCGTCCAGGACGGTGTGGAGTACGGCAACATCATCGTCCGGGAACGGGACCTAAACTGCTACGGCATATCCACCCGCCCCGTCCACGTCTGCATCGGCTACTGTGATGACCCCTATATCGATGGGATCTCAAACAACACAAACGCAGCGCTCCAGTTCATCGAGGGACTTGGTGTTGAGTTAAAGAATTCGCGGGGCGGGTGGCTCGTCTGGGAGGAACTCACATTCGATGATAAGCGGACAGTCATAAGCGCCCTTGCCCAGCAGCTCATCGCCCATGGGAGGGAGATCGACCGCCTCTTCGGTGAGACCTACATCTTCCCCGACGAACCTGAACGCACACCACTCCGGAATGCCTCAGAGTATGCCACGCTGCTCAATGCCTGCGGCCGGTGGGCAAAACCAAAGGTAGGCAGCCGCATCTGCCGTGGAGAGCGCGGAGGTGCCTACCGCGAGGCAGAGTATATGCTCGCCCACCACCGTTCAATCATCCGCAAACTGCTCGAGTACATACTCGATCGCGGCGTCTCCGAGCTCTCCCATCTGCAGTACATCCATACCGGTGACCAGTTCCCGGATACCATCGTCGGGATCGGTGCCGGCATGGCGCTCTCAAAGCTCGATTGGAGAAGGCCAATCATGGTTCTGAGCGCCATGGTGGATGAACCAGAGGTCACCAAGGTCTCGATGCGAACCAACCAATGGGCGCTCGCGCGGGGCATCGACCTCCAGGAGGCGCTCGTCGATGCATCGGCAGGGGTGGGGGGTGCAGGCGGAGGGCACAAAATAGCGGCCGGGGCGTTTATTCCCCGGGATCGAGAAGAGGAGTTTATTGATCGTGTCAACCGAATACTCAAAAGACAGTTTTCTCCAACGGATCAGGACGATCGCTGACTACCAGTTCGGCGCCGGGTCGGGAACTGCCCTCTTTCCAGCGGGATGCACATTCCAGCTCTCCTCAACAGGGCGAATCCGTCAGGTGCGGCTTGGAGAGGAGAGGCTTGCCACTGTCAGGGCGCAGGATGGCCGCCTGACCCTCGGGATTGCCGGGGCAGCGCGCCTCGCTGCCGTCCTCGCTCCCCCGGCTTACCGGGTGGTGGTGCAGGAGGATGTGGCAACGTTCATCGCGGCGGGGAAGAACGCTATGGCAAAACACGTCGTCGCCACCGATGCCGGCATCCGCGCCGGAGACGAAGTTCTGGTGGTGACGGGCGATGACGTGCTCCTCGCCACCGGCGTAGCCCTGCTCTCAGGCCAGGAGATGTTGGCATTTAATTACGGTGTAGCGGTAAAAGTACGACAAGGAAAGGGAGCAGAATGTTTCCAGGAAAGATAAACCCAAGAAAGATGCGTCAGATGATGAAGCAGATGGGCATGGAGATGGGAGAGATCGAGGGCGTAGAGAAGGTGGTGATCCATACATCTGCAGGGAACTACGTCTTTGAGGACGTCCAGGTCGTCACGACCACCATGCAGGGTGTGACCACCTACCAGATAACCGGGGAGCCGAGGTTTGAGGAGGCGATCCCGGAGATCCCTGATGAGGATATCACTCTGGTCACATCCCAGACGGGTGTCTCTGAAGAGGTTGCCCGGCAGACGCTCATAGAGACCCGTGGCGACATCGCCGAAGCGATCCTGAAGCTCGTTTCATGATCGAGGATGGCGAAGGGATCCTGCTCGTCAGCAGGGGGCGCGAGTACCTCGTGAGAGCAGGCGGGGGGCAGTTCTCCACTGACCGGGGTATGATCGACCTCGATGCGCTTGCGGGTATGAGTCCCGGGGATGAGATCGAGACCCACCTCGGAACCCCGTTCACAGTGCTGCGCCCCCGGTCAACCGACTTCTTTGTCCACGCAAAGCGGAGCGGGGCACCGATGCTCCCGAAAGATATCGGGATGGTGATCGCATACACCGGGATGAACCGGAACGATATCGTCCTCGACGCCGGGACAGGGAGTGGCGTTGCAGCGATCTACTTCGGGAACATCGCCCGGGAGGTGAAGACCTACGAGGTGCGCCCGGAGTTCGCCCGGCTCGCCGCCAAAAATGTCAGGGATACCTGCCTCGGGAACGTCGAGGTGATTGCAGCCGATATGCTTGAGGCGACCGGCGAGTTCGATGTCGTCCACCTGGACCTCATGATAACGCCGGCGCATATAGAGCATGCCTTCTCGCTCCTCCGGCCCGGTGGATACCTGGCATGCTAC
>JAAZOW010000207.1 GCA_012797575.1 Methanomicrobiales archaeon
AGACCGATGCACCTCTCCAGACCCTCAGAGAGGTGATCAGCGGCGGGTGACGATGGAGAGGACGTCGCCGTCCGCCAGCTGGTGAGTGATCCCGACGCGTTGGGCATCATGCTTTGCCGACTTACCCCAGACCCTCGCGTACCGGAACTTGTCCGTGAAGTCCCGGTGAATTCGGTTGCAGACATCCTCGACCGTGGCAGGGCGCTGGATGATCAGCGGTTCATCCATATCTGCGGGCCCGCCGGCGGGCTTGAGGTAGACCCGCATGAACTCCAGACTGTCAAATATGGCATCCTTGAGTTCCTCGACGCGGTAGCCGTTGTGGGCTGACACCATGATGGGCGCATCACCGAACCGACCCGCCAGTTCCTCCTCGATCCGCATCCGCGTCTTCCCATCTACCAGATCGACCTTGTTGACTGCGATGAACGCAGGGACGTAGACCCGGTTGCCGATCATCGCATCGATGAAATCATCCTGAGTGATGTCGCCGCGGATCAAGACATCCGCATTGACGATCTTATTCTCTGCGAGGATCGAGCGGATCTCGTCGATCTCGAGATCGACGTTGCCGACAGTGTTGAGTCTGATACCTCCACTCGCAGTCCTCTTTATGGTGATATCTGGCTTCTGCCTGTTGATCCTTATCCCGGCATCGTAGAGCTCGCGGAGAAGAACATCTGTATGCTGTTCATTGAAGACGTCGACCAGGATGAGGATCAGGTCGGCGCTCCGCACGACGGCGATGACCTCCTTTCCGCGCCCCTTACCCATTGCGGCACCGGCGATCAGGCCGGGGATATCCAGAACCTGGATCTTTGCGCCCCGGTGCTCCATCGCTCCCGGGATGACGGAGACGGTCGTGAAGGCGTAGGTTCCCGTCTCGCTGAGATCGGTGCCGGTGAGCCTGTTGAGCAGTGTACTCTTCCCTACAGATGGAAAGCCGACCAGAACGACGGTAGCATCTCCAGACTTTCTCACGGAGTAGCCTTCGCCCCCTCCCGAGGAGGCTATGGCCCGGGCTACCGCTTCATCGCGAATCTTCGCGAGTTTCGCCTTGAGGCGCCCGATATGCTTTGAGGTCGCCTTATTGTACGGGGTGTTCTTGAGCTCATCCTCAAGTTCCCGGATCTCCTCTTCAACACTGCTCATTGCTGCCAGCATATATGTGCCGGGAAGATACTTATTGATGTCTATCCTGAGAATCATGGAGCGGAGAAGAGAACAAAGCCAGGATCCTGCTCTGATTGCCCGGACAACAGCCGAACCGGATGTCGGAGAACAAAAGATAGGTATAAGTACTGATATTACAAATAATGTAGAGCACAATGGTGCACGCGCTGCTATAGTGTAGACCGGCCAATCATGTAGGACTCTCACTCCTACGACTGGGGTTCGAATCCCCATAGCAGCATTCTGTTTTTCTGCATGATTCCCGCAAGGCATGGCTTTGAGTGACATGCTGTGAATGGCGTATCACCGCTTCACCTGGGCCCATATCCGGTGCGGCCCACGGGACGGCCTACCAGGCTTGCTTCCCACCCATCCCTGTTATGGGAGAATGACACGGTGGTCGCTGATACCCAGCACTACAGCGATCGCGGTAACTCCACGGATATTCTGATGCCCTACGACGAGTGGACCGGGCCGCCCTCGCGCGGGAGCGGCTTATTACCGTTTCCGGAACCGACCTGCATCTCGGCGCATCGGCTGAACGTTTGCGCCCTCCATCTCCCCGAGGGCGAACGCAAACCTCTCTTGAATGCTCGGCGGGAGACCACTCTCAGGTATCGACACAAACCCATACTTTCCGTAAAACTCAACAAGATTTCTGACCGAATGCATGTACAGGGTATCATGCTGGCATGCCTCGACGAGTGCATCCATGGCTCTCCGGGCATACCCTCTCCCCCGAAACCTGACCGGGGTGAAGACGCCATCCACCTCGTAGCCGTCCGGGTGCCGCCGGCAACGG
>JAAZOW010000249.1 GCA_012797575.1 Methanomicrobiales archaeon
CTGACTTCTGGCGGCGATGCGAGCGCCGGGTCGATGATGGGTGAGAGGATGGCGAGGAGCTCCTTATAGGCGGGAGCGAGACCATCAAGGGATGTAAGACCGTAGATGATGTATTTCCCGCTCCGGTATATGGTGGCCTTTCCTTTTGCGAGGAGGATGTATGCCCCGTGGTAGGTCTTGGGGTTGTATGTGTAGGCTCTGGCAGGGAGTTCCGGGAGCCGGGTAAATGGGAGGGGCTGGTTGAGGTCGCCGGAGACGACGATGTTTGTGATCTGCATGCTCGGAGCACAGGTGGTTGAGGGAGGAGCGGTCAACATACGGTTCGGTGACGGCCTCGCAGGTGCCGGTTATCGCCCGGGGGTCATAAGAGGGAGCTTGGATGTGATGGATTTAGCTCTCTCTCGCACCTCACTCACCAAGGACCTTGAAGAGGGCATCCCGGGGATCCTTATAGTAGATGATCATCAACCGGGATGCCAGTTCGTCTGACATGTCGTTGAGCTGCCTCCGACTAGAGACCGGTAGCAGGATTGCTGCCGCTCCATTCTCCGCGGCTAACTCCGCCATATCCAGAGCATTATAGATCGGTTCCACGGTCCCACCCACACTCATACCCCCTGCTATAACCACGCCGCCTTTGAGGCTCCTGCCCAGCGCTGCAGAGCAGAGTGCAAGGAGAATCGGCATTCCTAGTGACGACGCTCCTTTCACTGCGGTGAGCGCACGAACCTGAACGGAGAACTCACTCCCCTTCGGATCCCGGTCGCCGATGAGCGATTTAGCCTGTGTGTAGAGAACCTGTTCTGCAGCACGGAGCCCCTCACGGAGACCGGAGGGTGCTTTTACATTGATCAGACGGATGGATGAACCCGGAGTAACCGTGACCTCAATCTTATAGAGACCGCTTCCTTCGTTCTCGTCGCCCGGCCCGATCGCCCAGACCTGGCCTGGTGGCAGCGGATCCTGCCCGATCTCGTTTTCACTGTGTAACTCAGGTGTTGAGACATACTGCTCGATACCATCCATGCCGAGCCTGTAGCTGAACATGGTGTTTCGGAACTCTGCAGATCCGATCCGTTTCTGTTGTTCCTTGACCCTACGACGGCATTCAAGGGCTATACGCACCGCCCATTCGAGGACCTCGTCAGAGATCTCCATGTCCGATGAGGGATAGATGAGTTTGAGGAGACCGTTTATGGTCTTGTTCACGGCCCGGCGGTCACGTCCGCTCAGGGCGTCCCCGAAGAATACACGGTCGTTGATGAGATGGAGCCGGTTCTCGCTCCGGAGCTGTCTCCAGCATTCGCTCAGGAAATCGCTGACAAGACCGAAATGCCCGGTCATCAGGTCCGGGTGGATCTTTGGGTAGTCCCATCCCGGGACATAACTGTGGATCCGATCCATGAACGCAGTATCGTCGCGGATCTCTCTTGGCAGGGGGCCAAACAGGTGGCCCACCCGCTGCTGGTGGTCAACATCGATATCGAAGTTGCCGAGCATGACGATTCCACCCTCAGCCCTGATGCTCTCTCGGCCCCGGGAGAACTCCCCGCTCTCCATGTACCCCTTCATGATGTTGACGCCGTCTTTCTGGTCGAAGTTGATACCGGAGACTTCGTCGAAACAGACGATGTCGTACTGACATACGAGGCCACGCTGTCCGGTTGCATTGTTCACGAACATCTTGGCGACCGTTGCCTTGCCACCAGAGACGAGATGGGAGTAGGGGCTGACCTGCTGGTAGAGGTAGCTCTTCCCGGTCCCCCGGGGGCCAAGCTCGATCATATTGTATCCTTTCTCGACAAACGGGACCATGCGGAGGAAGAGGACATCCTGTGCTCGTTGGGATAACGAGGAAGGTTCCATCCCGACACTCCGGATGAGGATATCCTTCCACTCCCGGTCTGACATCTTCTCCCGCCCGAGGGCGACGTCGTCGAGGACGTTTCTCTTCGAGAGCTGGATGGGGCGCAGACGCATGACAGAGAACGGGCGGTTGCTCTCAGGATCGCCGTATGCGAGTTCGATCTCCGCATAGAACCCGCCGGTCAACATCCGCTCGTGTTCGTAGACGAGGTCCGATGATATGTGGACGTCGTTTAAGAGGAGGGAGGGAATTGTGGCAAGAAACGAATCAGATCTGGCATCGAGCCGAGCGGTGATGAGATCGATGACTTTGACGTTGCCATGAACTTTCGCCTGTGCTTTGTAGAGCTCCTGCTCTCCAGCACGGACGATGCGTTCACCAAGCTGGCGCTGGACGATCTCGAGTCCCTCTACGATCTCTTCGTCGTCGGTTGTGGCACAGTATTTTCCAATGAGGAACTCCGCAACGTAGGTGGGGACCGGGTAGTTTCCTTTGAACTTCTGCGCGAGGTCTTTTCGGACAACGTAGCCGCCAAAGACGTCTGCAACCAGCTGATCAAGAGTATCCAATTCTGTCATGGGTCTACTCACCTCCTATGGTCGTCTGGCGCTGAGATACGGTGTTTCCGTCCTCATCCAGGATGACGATCATCGCGTCTGTTCCTTCGAGGCTATCGTTGGGGACAACGAGCGAGACTTCTCCATTTGGGGGGACGGTTTTTGCGCCCACGGTGACGCCGGTCTTCGGGTCACCGGGTTTCAGCCGGATGTCAACGGTGTATCCTTCAGCGCCTTCGACTGTGACATAGCAGCGCAGCCCCCTCCAGGTCGGTGCCTGGATGATAAGGTTCCGGGTTTCGAGTGAGCCACGGGTGACAACGATCTCGGGAACGACAACTTCCTGTGGGCTCAACCCTCCGTGTTCATACTCTTTGCCCGCCTCAAAGCAGGTGATGCCGGGCGCGAGGGCAACCCGGACGTTTCTATCCCAGAACCACGGCACCACTGGAAGGAAGACGCTACTGTCAGGCAGGAGTTCCGCACACCGGCCTCTCTTTACCGTGACGAGCGAGGGCGGGAGTTCGGTCTTGACCAGGCCGCCCGGCAGAAGGAGCCATCCATGGTCGGTGACGACGCGGATCTGCTGCCAGCCTGCATCGAGGAGGCCGATGATCCGCCGCTCGATCGCCCTGAGCTCGCCGTCCAGAATTCTCGGGAGTTCACTGCCTTTGTCATGTCCTTCACGGTCGATGTTTGCGCATTCTGTCCATGCCACACCCTGTGGATCGCCATCATCATTGTCTCCCAGCACCTGAATATCCTGCTCTTTCAGGAGCGTCCTGAGTGCGGAGATCTGTGCGACTGCTCCGGTTCGGGTTGCCGGGGTGAGGTTCTTTCCTGATACGAGTTCTCCGGCGATGGGCATTGCGGCAGGTTTTGCGGTCTCGGTGATGGAGGGGAGGGCTGCGAGCCGATATGAGAGAGTGGGTGTGCAACCTGCTCTCAGAAGTCGCTCCTGTAGCCGGTGGCCGATATCCATACGGAGCCCGTCGATGAAGAGCAGCACCTCGCCCTGAGGCGGTTTTCGGGTTTCTTTCTCCTGCTTGGGGGGAGATGCGAGCCATTCCTGCTGGAATGCCGTGGCGAGCGCTTCAAGCCATGCACGGGCGAGAGCACGGACTGCGGTGGTGACGGCCTCCCGCTCCTCTCTGGTGGCGGTATGAGCCAGTGCTCTGATGATGGCGTCATCAACCTTCCAGTACTCCTGAACGTAGCGCTCCGCCTGCTCGGTGATGGTCCCGCCGAACCTGGCATCGCCTGTCATCCCGGCGAGCCGGGTGAGGTGCTGGAGGGCGAAGGCAAGCGGGCTCTCGCCGAGGTCGGCCCAGACCCATGAGCGGCGTTCTCCATGCTCTTCTTCAAGTCGCATGATCTCCTGGCGGGCTTTGTCGTGGGGAGCGTCGCGCAGGCCGAGGAGGGCATCGCGGAGTTCTCCTTCCATGGCATCGTTGATCTGCGGCCACGAATCCTTGAACATGGGTAGCGGCGGCATGCGAGCGTTGCGGAGCAGTGTGGGTATGTTTGGGTACGCCTGAGGGTACTCCCTGTACCGCTCCCAGACCTGCGCCCATCGCTGGTCCTGTGAGGCGAGCCGTTCTGCGGCGGTTGCGATGCCATCGGTACGGGGATCAAACCCGTAGTCTGCCTTGCACATATACTGAAAGAGCGGCCAATCTTCTGCACCCATCCGTTCTTTCTCTTCCTTTGGTGCGTTCATCCAGAGGAGGATCTGTTTTCGGTAATCGGGCTGGGTGAGGGTGGCGAAGTAGGCGGTGTTGAGGGGTTGGTGTGCCCGGATCGATCCTACTGGCTCGCTACAGAGTTTGCCGACCGTGCTCCTGAGGGCTTTTTTTGTCTCCTGGTCTGATGCGGTGGTGATACCGAGGTGCGCCTGGAGGAATCCGACTATTGTCCAGTCACGCCCATTTCTGTGGGACCAGATTGCGCCGCGGTACTGGAGTTCGGCGAGAGGCCGGAGGGGTTCGGGGCAATCGCCGATGTTACGGAGTTCAGCCCTCGAGTGGCCGGGGAGGTAGATGACCGGCGTTTCGTCGTCGGAAAACCCGGAGTTCTTGAGGGTGCCTTCGATGAGGCAACGGATGTATATGGCCGGCCCCTGCCGGCGGCCGGGGTCGTAGTCGCCGAGGGTTATGATCGGGAGGTCCCGTTCCTCGCTGAGCAGGGTTGCCACCGGCTGCCACTC
>JAAZOW010000227.1 GCA_012797575.1 Methanomicrobiales archaeon
ATTCGTCCAGTGTCCCGACCATCCGGCGCGTGACGATATCGAAGATCTCCACCTTCCGCTCATCATGGATCATCGAGAGGTTCTGTATGAGGTAGCGTCGCGCCCGCCCTGTCCGGATGATCCGCGACCCGTCTAGCCGTATCAGGCGATGTTCCGCCATCTGCTTGCAGACTGAGTCTAGTAGCGGCCCGCACCCGGCAAAGACGTTCGATGCCTCAACGATCTCCCTGACGCGGGAGACCTCGATCTCCCCGTACTCGACTGCGATCGCGGCCACCTGGTTGGCGAGCACGTCGGCGGCACCGGTGGGCGGGACGACCTGCTCGCACTCGTTCGCCTTTGCCCGGCGCGCTATGACAAGGGCCTCCAGGAGGTCGTCAAAGCCCGTGGCAAGGACGGTGCCCCGGGAGATCTCGTCGAGGCGGTGGCCGGCTCGCCCGACCCTCTGCACCAGGCGGGAGACCTGCCGGGGGGAGCTGAACTGGATGACGTGCTCGATATGCCCGATATCGATACCGAGCTCCATCGAGGATGTGGCGATGAGCGTCCGGATGTCGCCGGTTCTGAACCGCTCCTCGGCATCGACCCTGACGTCCCGGGAGAGGGAGCCGTGGTGGACCTCAACGTCGCCTCGGGAGAAGATCTGGTGCCCAAGCGCCTCGGCGGTCACCCGGGTGTTGACGAAGACCAGGGTGGAGCCGGGTGAGTCAAGGCACCCGTCGACGGTCCGGGCCTGGGTGGCAAAATCTTCACCGGCGAACCGAACGTCGATCTCCAGATGGCTTGCGACCGGTACCTCGGCGAGCGCAAACGGCCGGGTCCCGCAGAGGAATCGGCCGATCTCGTCCGGGTTTCCCACGGTCGCCGAGAGTCCGATCCGCTGGAACTCGCCGGCGTAGGCGCTCAGCCGTTCAAGCGCCACCGCGAGCTGGGCTCCTCGCTTGCTGTCCGCGAGCTCGTGGATCTCGTCGACGATGACGTACTTCACGCCTTTTAAGTGCTCGCGGAGGCGTTTCCCCATAAAAAGCGCCTGCAGGGTCTCGGGTGTCGTTATGAGCAGGTCAGGCGGGTTTAATGCCTGTTTCCTCCGCTCACTCTGCGGGGTATCGCCGTGCCTGACCCCGACCGAAAGCCCGAGCTCCCGGCACCACCACTCCATCCTCGAGAGGATATCCCGGTTCAATGACCGGAGGGGGGTTATGTAGAGCGCCTTAAACCCGGGTCCGGGTACCTTGAGGAGCCGGTCGAAGACCGGGAAGACCGCGCTCTCGGTCTTTCCCGTGCCGGTCGGCGCCACCAGGACGAGATTTTTCCCATCGAGGAGGAGGGGGATGGCCTGTTCCTGGGCCTCCGAGAGTTCAGCAAACCCACGTCGTCGGGCGGCTTCCCGGACCTCCGGGCTGAGGAGGTCAGCCGCTGTCTTCGGGGCAGAGCGTGGCAGGGGAGCCGACGTATGTGCCATCCGCTAAGAACACCTCCGCAGTCCTGTCATCTATACATCGGGAGAGGGGGCCAAGCCCGCTCCCCCGCAGTCGTCCGATATCGATACCGCCTGCAAACTCGTTGAATGCCGGGACGAAGAGGACCCGGGTAGGGCTCGCCGGTGCCGGTCCTTCAGGGAGACAGGGCGCGGCGAGCCCCGAGTAGAGGTAGGCCGGCCGGGCGCGTGCAGCGCACCCGACTGTATCCATGAGCGAGACGACCGGGTGGTGGTGACCGAGCACGATGAGGCGGCCGAAGAGCTCAGGGTCGGGGTGGGTGTGGCCGTGGAGGTAGCCGACGCCGTCGATGACCACGCCGTCGATCGGGAGGAGCTCCCCCGGATCGAGGAACCGGCCGATACCGCCATCGTGGTTCCCCGGCACAACGGCCAGCGGCACGCTCTCCCGGAATGCGTCGAGGACCCCGGGGAGCTCCAGGTACTCCTGCCTGCTCGTGACCGGGACGTTGTGTTTGACGTCTCCGAGGAGGATGAGGAGGTCTGGTTCCGTCTCCTCGATGCAGGCGAGCACTCGATCCCTTCGGGCAGCGCTCCGGCTTGCCACGTGGACGCCGTGACGTTTGAGACCCGATTCGATGCCCATGTGCAGATCGGCGATGACCAGCACGCGCCGGTCACGTTCGACCAGGAGGGCGGGGCCGTTTTCGATAAAATGAAGGCGCATATCGTGTTATAGCAGTTTCACCGTATCCGGTGTGGGTTGATAG
>JAAZOW010000290.1 GCA_012797575.1 Methanomicrobiales archaeon
AGGGAGGTGTGAGGATATGCGAGTCTGGAAGTTCGGCGACGATATCGATACCGACGCGATCATCCCGGGCAGGTTCCTGACGATCTACGATCCGGCGGAGCTTGCGAAGCACGCGTTTGAGGGGACGAGGGATGAGTTTGCGGGAGATGTCCGGGCCGGCGACGTCGTGGTTGCGGGCAGCAATTTCGGGTGTGGCTCTTCCCGGGAACACGCCCCGCTCGCGCTGCTTGGCGCCGGCGTCAGGTTTATCATCGCAGAGTCATTTGCACGGATATTCTATCGGAACGCCATCAATACCGGGCTCCTGCCGCTGGTCTGCGCTGGGGCAGGTGAGATTGGGGATGGCGATACCATAACGGTGGATATCGATGGTGGTTTCATCGAGGCGAACGGGAAGCGGTTTGATGTCGAGCCGGTGCCTGGATTCCTCAAGACGATCGTCGAGGCTGGCGGCCTTGTTGCCTACGCAAGGGATCTCGATGAGGTGGAGAGATGCAACACCGGGTAGCTGCCATCGGCGGGGACGGTATCGGCCCGGAGATCCTGGCGGCCGGGCGGGAGGTCCTTGACGCCGCCGGAGAGCGCTTTGGGTTTGATATCGCATGGACCGACTTCGATCTCGGGGCAGAGCGCTACCTTGATACGGGTGAGCTCGTAACCGAGGAGGATCTCCAGGATCTCTCTCAGTTCCGCGCCATATACTTCGGCGCCATCGGCGATGACCGGGTGAAGCCCGGGATCCTCGAGAAAGGTATCCTGCTTGCGATCCGGTTCCACTTCGATCAGTTCATCAATCTAAGGCCGATCAAGCTCCTCGATGGCGTCTCAACGCCGCTTGCGAACAAGGGGCCGGAGGATATCGATTTCGTGGTGGTCAGGGAGAACACCGAGGACTTCTATGTCGGGATCGGCTCCCACATGAAGGGTGCGCATGAAAAGAAGGTCCTCGAGGTCGCGCGCAACCTCTACACCATAAAGTTCGGCCTCGACGTCGAGACCGACGCCGATGAGATAGCCTACCAGATCGGTGTTGTCACCAGGGCGGGCGCGGAGAGGGCGATCCGCTACGCCTTCGACCTTGCTATGGCAAGGGAGCGGAGGGTCACGTCGGTAGATAAGGCAAACGTCCTCTCTGATGTCTACGGTCTCTGGCGGGATGTCTTTTTAGGGGTCGCGGCCGACTACCCCGACGTCGCGACCGAGTTCAACTTCGTGGACGCGGTCACGATGTGGTTTGTCAAGAACCCGGAGTGGTTCGATGTCGTCGTCACACCGAATATGTTCGGCGATATCATAACCGACCTCGGCGCCATGATCCAGGGCGGTCTCGGCCTTGCCCCCGGTGGAAACATCAACCCGGCGGGAACCTCCATGTTTGAGCCGATCCACGGTTCAGCGCCGAAGTACCGGGGTAAGGATGTCGCAAACCCGCTCGCCACCATCTGGGCGGGCTCGATGCTCCTCGACCACATCGGTGAGCGTGAGGCGGCGAAGGCAGTCCTCGGTGCGATCGAGCAGAGCATCCGTGGTGGGTTTGTGACCCGGGATATGGGCGGGACGAGGAGGACGAGCGAGGTCGGGGAGCATATCGCATCGCTCGTCATGGAGTAGGGCTTCCCCCGACACGCGTGCTCGGTTGCCATCGTACAGTCAAGGGATTCCTCCAGTGTATGGGGGAGGGGTCTGAAGAAAGAAGCTGGCGCGTGGGTTTCCTCCCCCGGGGGCGGGGGAAGTCTCGCAAAACCAGGCTACTACCGCCATTCCGTGTGATCGTTGCTGTTATCTCACGCATCAAATCTTTTGAGGATACGGTGGCATGGTGCACTAGTTTTTCATACGCTCCTCAAGCAGCCTCCTGATCGCTCTGAGTTCCTCTAGGATTGCGCCTTCTGCTGTCGGCGGCATCTCCGGTTCACCCTCGACCGCGACAGGTCGGGCGCTTCGCACGAAACCCATGATCTTTTCCTGGAGGGCGCCTGCATCCTCGATTCCGTTGAGGACGATCTCGGCCCGGGCCTGACCCGAGTAGCCCGCTGTCTGGATATGGAGCGATGAGAAGGCGAAGGACCGCATGAGGGGACCCTGGGCGATATCGACGTTCGTGATCCGGTTGTAGGGGACGATGCCGGTCTGTCTGAACCAAACCCCTCGCTGCCAGGTGATCTCGGTGATGGTGAGCCGATAGGTGATGCTCCTGTAGTAGAGCGGTACCCAGTAGAGGATAAACAGGATGATGCCGAGGACGAGTATTCCCGTGATGGCGGTGACGATCCCCGGGGCACCGAAGAGGATCGGTACCAGCCAGGGCAGGACGAAGATGACGACGATGAGGACCAGGTATGCGTAGAGGTACGATCGGTACTTCGGCACTGGCTCAAAGGCCTCTCCTATGCGGATAGGGGTGAGCGGCATAGCTATCTCATGTATCTTTGAGCCAGGATGTTTAAGCCTTCCTGGCCAGGCAGGGTCTCGCAGAGGGTGTGGCTAATCGGCTCCATCCACAAAGCAGGCCGGGCAGAATGCCGCTTAGGAAAAAACCCTGCCGTTCGTAGGACGGCCCGGCCGGAAGAGAGGCTGCGCCCACCCTGCTCTCCGGAGGGTGCCGATGTTGGTGGCGGCGAGCCAGACCGTGGTCAGGACGAACGAGCCCTCGATCGACGTCTCTCCCTTCATACCCTGCGACGAGAAGAGCCCTGGTGAGGAGGGGACCGACCTCTGCCTGACGAAGGCCTCGGGTTTGCAGCCCCCGGTCATTCTCCTGCTCAGGGGTGGAGATTGCGATGAAGCCTGCCGTCAGGTAAATAGAGTGGTCGGGGGGGACCCGCCCATCCATTCCATCTTCTCACTTCTTCATGCCAGCATGGATCATATCGCGGGCCAGCTTGTAGGTCTCGACCTTGTGCTGCATCATCTCGATATGTTGCTGTTTCGCCTTGATGCGGGACTCGATCATCCGGACCATCAGTTGTCGCATCTGCTCTTCATCAAGGTAGTCGTACATCCTCGATAATAGCATCCCACGGGCATGGTACCCGCCATAGTGTGTCATATCACCAATCCTCCTTGCAACCGGCCTCATCCATCTTCGACAAGGCCGGGCACCCCTGTATCCAGCAGATGATAAATACCTTATTGGCGGTCTCACCAGAGCCCGCTATGAGTGGATGCGGCATCGCATGAGAGCTTTCCTAGTCCCCCCGTCCCACCGAGCGCTGAGTCGTGCACGTATCCATGGCTCACCGCTGATTCACCCCCACACTCTGGATGCAGGCAAATCCTGCTCTCCTGTGCGGCGGCGGCCCCCGGGCCCTACCGTCGTGTCAGGGGCCGGGGTATGCTCTCGTCCCGGATACGGCGGCCACGGTTTGTGCAGGCATTGAGCACATCATCCATCAGCCAGAGTGCGCCTTCGATCCCGACCACCGCCCGGGAGTGCAGGAGAACTCTGTCCCGGATGGGCGGTGTGAGACCGACGAACGCGGCATCGCCGGCAAGCATCTGCTCGTAAGAAGAACCGAGGATCAAGTCGGGCTCGGCGTCCCGGATCATATCGTAGACGACCGAGAAGTCAACGGCCGGGGTGTCAGCATCGCATCGGGCCGCAACGTGAGTGATATCTGCATCGAGGTACTTTTTGAGCATCTCGGCTGCGAATTCAGCGTAGGATCGGCCTGAGAAGATCGCCACCCGGGGGGGATCGAACCTGCGGAGGTATTTATCGCATGCTTTCCTGATCCGGGCGTCGGCCCAGGCGACCTCTTCCATGACCGGGCGGGCATCGATGGTGTCAACCGCGACGGTGAGCGCCTCAAAGGTCTTGATGACGGCATCAAGGCCCAGGAGGGAGCCGCACCACCTCCCAACGCTGCTTGCAAGGTCCGGGTTTGTGCCGACGGTGAGGGGCGCCGCCCGGCGTGTTGCGGCGTAGCGGTCCAGGCAGAATGTGGTGGCGACAGCAACTCCGGCCAGGTTGAGCAGTCGCCGCGCTTCGAGGGTGTTGCCCCGATGGAATGGGTCGGTGAGGCAGATGCCGTCGATGTTGACCCCGGCGGCATCAGGATCGACCTCCGGTGCAATCTCTGTGAGTGCCCGGTGGTATCCGGTCTCGAGGTTTCCGAGGAATCCCGGGCTATCGACGATGAAGACCCGCCCGTCCCGGGCGAGGCCGCTGATGTCTTCACCCATGACGGCGGGAACGCAGGTGTTGACCACGGCTATCCGGGAGTATTGCCCCTCGAGGTCCTCGATCACCTCCACAAGGCGGGACTCTGTGCCGAAGATGACCTCGTTCTCAACGAGGAACGTCCCGTGGATGGGAGCCTCGATGAGGGACGCCGGGTAGAAGTAGCATCCGCTTGAGCCGTGGATGACGACGGCGATATCTTCAAAGCCTGCCA
>JAAZOW010000234.1 GCA_012797575.1 Methanomicrobiales archaeon
AGATCGCTGAAATATCCATGCTGTCACGTCACCGTATACCCAGTCTCTATGCACTGATAACAGCGCTCCTCATCGGCGGGAGCGCCCCGTTCACCAAACTCCTCCTCGGCGGAACCGGGCCATTTGCGCTTGCTGCACTCATCTCACTCGGGAGTGGCTCCGGCGCCCTACTCTTCTTCCTCGTCGGGGCTGTGGCGGGGAAGCGGCGTGACCAGGTTGAGGCTCCGCCCGGGCGGAGTGACATCCCCTGGCTCGTCGGCGTGACGATCTTCGGCGGCATTCTTGCGCCGGTCACCCTGATCTTCAGCCTCCCCGGGACGCCAGCGGCGACGGCCGCCCTTCTCCTGAACTTCGAGGCGGTGGCGACGACCCTGATCGCCGCCGTAATCTTCCGAGAGTGGGTGAGCCGCCGGGTCTGGGCTGCGCTCGGGTGTATAACCGCATCATGCCTCCTCCTCACCTACGACCCGGCGATGGGCTTCGGGCTATCCCTCCCGGCGCTTGGGATCCTGCTCACCTGTCTCTTCTGGGCCATCGATAACAACCTGGGCCAGCGCCTCTCGGCAAAAGATCCGCTCCTGACCATCTCGGTAAAAGGACTCGGGGCCGGTGGCATCACGCTCATCTTCGCGCTTGCCGCCGGGCAACAGCTCCCCGATCCGGTCACGTCCGCTGCCGCCATGGTCATCGGGTTCCTCTGCTACGGCGGCCTGACGAGTATTCTCTTCCTCCTCGCCCTCCGGGGTATTGGCGCCGCTCGGGCAGGTTCGTTCCTTGCCATATCCCCGTTTTTCGGCGTTCTCTTCTCGCTCGCAATCTTTACTCAGATGCCGGGCGGCATCTTCTATGCCGCGCTCCCGATCATGATACTCGGCGCATGGCTGCTGGTCACAGAGAAGCACTCCCATCCCCACCGGCACCCACCACTCATCCATGAGCACCGCCACAGCCATGATGACCTCCACCACGACCATACCCACACCGCTGAAGACCCCCCGCTCTCCGCAACCGGGGAACACTCCCATATGCACGTGCATACCGAGCTCATCCACGAGCACCCACACCAGCCCGATATCCATCACCGGCATTCGCACCGAAGATGAGGAATCCGATGCCCGGGCCCCACACCTACATCTGGGCAGCGGAGGTGGATCGGCTCGTACCGGGAACGGATACGTGCTTCTCCAGGATACTGACGGCGACGGTCGTGATCGTCACAAGCACCAGATAGACGATACCGACGACCATGAACGTCTCGGTGTAGATGAAGTACTTCGTCGCCACGTTCTTCCCCGCACCGGAGAGCTCGACGACCGTTATCATATAGGCGAGCGATGAGTATTTTATGAGATAGATGAACTCGTTCGAGAGTCCCGGTATCGCCCGGCGGAGGGCCTGCGGCAGTATGACGTTCCTGATCGCCTGTGCCCTGGTCATCCCCAACGCCTGAGCGGCGATCATCTGGCCATCCTTGATCGAGAGGAGGGCTCCCCGGATATACTCGGAGTTGTAGGCCCCGTTGCAGAGGATAAACCCGATCACCGCTGCGGTGAACGCAGTGAGGGTGATCCCGATCGAGGGGAGACCGAAATAGAGGATGAAGAGGAGGAGAAGTAGCGGCGTGCCTTTTATGAGGAGGACGAACATCTTGCAGATCCTCGAGAGAATTGGACCTCCATACTGCCTCCCCGCCGCGACACCGATCCCGAGCACGAGGCCGAAGGGGGCGGAGCATACGATCAGCTGCAGGGTTATCACTAACCCTTGCATCAGTGCCGGGAGGAGGATATCGAATATGAACGTGAACTGGTCCATGCCCGCCCATCAACCTCCCCGATAACTATTGAATTGGCCGATGAAGTTCTTCATCCGGGTGAACTGCGGGTCATGCGTGAGCAGGTCCGGCGTTCCCCGCTCAGCCACGACACCGTTCTCCATAAAGAGGATCTCAGTTGCCACCGAGCAGGCAAACCCCATCTCGTGGGTGACGACGAGCATCGTCATCCCCTGCTGTGCCAGCCTCTTCATGACCTCGAGGACCTCCCTGGTCAGCTCGGGATCGAGCGCAGACGTCGGCTCATCGAAGAGGATGACCTCCGGGTCCATGGCGAGTGCCCGGGCGATGGATACTCGCTGGGCCTGGCCTCCGGAGAGCTCGGCCGGATAGTGGTCGGCCCAATCCTCCAGTCCCACCTGTCGGAGTTCGGTGAGCGCTTTTTCGCGCGCCTCCTCCTTGTTCATGCCCCTGACCTTGAGCAGCGCGAGTTCGACATTTTTCAGCGCGGTGAGGTGATCGAAGAGGTAGTAGTTCTGAAAGACCATCCCGATCTTCTGCCGGAAGTAGTTGATCCGGGTCCCTGAGTTCGTGATCTCCTCATCATCGAGCCAGACCCTTCCACGGTCGGGTATCGTCAGCTGGTTGATGCACCGCAGAAGTGTGCTCTTTCCCGTTCCCGACGGGCCGATGAAGACCTTCGTCTCGCCTTTCACGACATCAAATGAGATCCCGCGCAGTACTTCCTTATCACCGAAGGACTTGTGTATATCCTCAACTCTCAACACAATATTGTTGCTATTCATCTTTTACACCGCCCCGGACCCAAATCCAGGAATCTCAATCTTCCGCTCCAGTGCGTGCAGGATCTTGAGACCTCCGTAGTTTAAGAGAATGAAGATCCCTGCTGCCGCCAGAAAGATCGGCATCGTCAGGTAGGTCTGTGTGACGATCCTCGATGTAACGGTGAGCAGTTCAGTGATCCCGATGGCGTAGCAGACCGCAGAGTCGGTCAGCATGTTGGGGTACTCGTTCGACCATCCGGGGAGCGCGATACGCACCGCCTGGGGGAGGATAACGGATTTGATAGCAGTAAATCTGCTCATACCAAGGGATCGTGCTGCAATCATCTGCCCTTCACTGATCGACTGAATCGCTCCCCGAAAGATCTGAGACTGGTAAGCCGCTCCACGGAGGCCCAGCACGATCGCTCCGACTACGAAGGCCGGAACGTTGCCAAGTCCGATCCCGGGGAATATGCCGAACCAGAAGAGAAAGAGCAGGACGAGGATGGGAAGTCCTCTGAAGAACCAGACGTAGATTCCGATGGCCCAGCGCACTGGGCGGGAGCTGTAGACCTGACCGAGCGCCATGGGCAACCCAAGAAGGACACCGAGGCCAAGGGCGATCAGAACAAGGCCAAGCGTGGTGGCAATGCCGGTGGCGATGTATGAGGACCAGTCGATGAGGATTGATAGAGCGTCCATTTGGCTATCCCTGGATTATAATGCGGCGCTCTCTTCAGCTGGAAGGACTGCACCGGCTACTCTATGAATAGCTCTGACGGAAAGCAAAATAAACGTTCCCAAATCCTCTCAAGTTCCAGGTGTTTTCTGGTGGCAGATGCACCGTCCTCCATGAAAGAAGAATGAGCTGGTCAACCCGTGCCCGGCAGCCCCATCCTGAGCGGGATGATCTCAGGTCCGGCCTCCGGGGTTCCAGCAACAATTAAGTATCTAGCGATTGGGAGAGGGGGATATGGCACCAGCACTTGATATCAGGGTTCCTCTCGACGTGCCCCCCGAGGAGGAGGAGAGGTACCGGGAGAACTATCATAAGATAACGCACGGCACGGGGCGGCTTATGCTCATTGCCGGCGATCAGAAGATCGAGCATCTCAACGACGACTTCTTTGGGGAGGGCATTCACCCTGACGACGCCAACCCCGAGCACCTCTTCCAGATTGCAAGCCGGGGAAGAATCGGGGTCTTTGCAGCGCAGCTTGGGCTGCTCGCCCGATACGCAAGGGATTACCCGGATGTACCCTACCTTGTCAAACTCAACTCCAAAACCAACCTGATCAAGACCTCTCAGAGTGATCCTGTCAGTTCAGAGCTCTACCATGTCCGGCAGGTGGTCGACCTCCGGGACAGGACCGGTCTTTCGATCCTCGGCGTCGGCTACACGGTCTACATCGGGAGCGAGTACGAGCCGCTGATGCTCTACCAGGCATCCCAGATCGTCAACATGGCGCACAAACACGGTCTTATCACCGTGCTCTGGATGTACCCCCGGGGAGCGGCAGTCAAGGATGAGCGCAACTCACACCTGGTTGCGGGCGCGGCGGGGGTCGCGGCGGCGATCGGGAGTGACTTTGCGAAGGTGAACCCGCCAAAGATTGATGGCGTGATCGATGCCGCGCTTCTTTCGGAGGCAGCGGCCGCCGCCGGCAGGACGGGGGTTGTCTGTTCAGGCGGAACACGGGCCGATGTGCCGGAGTTCCTGCAACAGCTCCACGACCAGATCCACATCGGTGGCATGATGGGAAACGCGACGGGCCGAAACGTTCACCAGCGGTCGCTTGACGAGGCTGTCCGTTTCTGTAATGCGATATCGGCGATCACCCTCGATGATGCGAGCGTGGATGAAGCACTGAAGGTTTACGGGGGAGAGAAGTGAGGGGATGACGACGATCGGTGTCCTGACAGGAGGTGGTGACTGTCCGGGACTGAATGCGGTTATCCGGGCGGTTGTGCGGACCGGGGTGAAGCATGGGTTTGACGTCATCGGGATCAGGGATGGCTGGCACGGGCTGATCGTCGGGGATGTCGAACCACTCACCGAGTACTCGGTGAGCGGGATCCTCCCGAGAGGGGGGACCATCCTCGGGACGTCACGGACGAACCCCTTTAAGAACGAGGCGGACATCCAACGGCTGCGTGACAACATCCGGAAGTTCGGTATCGATGCGCTGATCGCTATCGGGGGCGAAGATACCCTTGGTGTCGCAAACAAGCTCTCTGCAATGGGCATCCCGGTGATCGGAGTTCCGAAGACCATCGATAACGACGTCGCCGCGACCGACTTTACCTTCGGGTTTGATACCGCTGTTGCGATCGTCACCGAAGCGATCGACCGCCTCCACACGACGGCAGAATCCCACCGCCGTGTCATGGTGGTGGAGGTGATGGGACGACATGCCGGGTGGATCGCGACCATGGCCGGGATTGCGGGCGGGGCGGACCAGATACTCATCCCGGAGGTTCCGTTCAATCTCGATGAGGTTACCCGGCACCTCCGGGCACGGTACGAGAAGGGGAAGAAGTTCAGCATCGTCGTGGTCGCCGAGGGGGCCCGACCGGAAGGGATGAAAGAGGCGATAACCCAGTCGGCGATGACCGACGAGTTCGGGCATGTGACGCTCGGCGGCGTCGGGACGTTCCTGAGTGAAGAGCTCGAAAAAAGGCTCGGGATGGAGGCGCGTGTGACGGTGCTTGGGCATGTCCAGCGGGGCGGAACTCCGACAGCGCATGACCGGGTGCTTGCTACTCGATTCGGGGTTGCGGCAGTGGGTCTCGTCGAGGAGAAGGATTTTGGGAAGATGGTCGCACTCCGGGGTACTGATATCGTCGCAGTCCCACTCGAGGAGGCTGTGGCGGATCTCAAGACCGTGGATATGGATCTCTACAACATCGCTAGCATATTTTACGGGGGGTAGCCGGGTTTCGCCGTCCTTCCTGATGTCCGCCTGCACAGTCGCGCTGGCACCCCCGGCGGCGATACCATGGTCGTATCTACGATCTATCGTCATCATCACCGCAAACCCGGCGTTGAATCCCTCGTTGAAGGATGGGGGGGTGCATCCACCTCTGATGAACCCCCATCAGCGCCGGATATGCAGGCTGAAGACCAGATCCTGGTCAGGGAGCCGGACGATCATATCCGTCTCCCACCGCTCCGCACTCCAGGGTCTGGCCGACCGTGGCCACCATGCTTGATCTGCCGCTCCCTGACTACTGGGCCAGGTGGTCCGCGGCGCGCAGAGCGGCCACGATGGCGTAGTAGCCGATGACGATCCCGATGAGCGTTGCCAGGGTGGTGATCAGGTGACTCCCCCAGTACATGCGACTCCACCAGCCCGCCACGCTACCGATGAGAAACGATACAAAGATGCTGAAAATCTCCTGTTTGTCGAGTGAGGCCATGGCTATTTCCTGTCGGTCCTGGGTGGTTTGATGTAGCGGTCTTTTGCCGGCATAGCGTTTGCGCACTCACAGGTTAGAGACGATCTGCAAAGAATCTGGCCTTCACCACCTCCACCGACACCAGGTAGCCTATCACCAGTCCCGCGAGGGCCAGGTAGAAGTGCGGGGGTAGCGGGACGAAGCCGAAGATGGCTCCCAGGGGCAGGAAGGGCAGAGCGAGGCGCAGGAACGTCTTCAGGATCGATGGACTCCGGCTTCCCAGCGATGTACGCTCCAGAGCATCTGGCCACAGCCGCGGCTCCGGCGGAGGAGAGGGGGCAGGGTAGCCCCGCTCCCTTCTCCCCTGGCCGCTTTTTTCCTGCGTCACTCTACGATGAATTTACCGTTCATGAAGGGATGGACGTCGCACTGGAAGTAGTATGTCCCGGATTTTTCGGGCGCTGTGAAGTTGTAGTCTGTCTCAGCAGGGCCTGTGATGATCTCGCCTACGAAGATCTGTTCTGATCGGAGAGAACTATCATAGACCGCGAAGTTGTGCGGGATGCCGTCGTCCTTGTTGGTGAAGTTCACCGTTACGTTCGCCCCCGCCGGCACCGTGATGGTGTCCTTGTCGAAAGCGATGTTCTCTGCGGTGAGGTTCACCACCGTCACATTGCCGGTTGCGTTGCC
>JAAZOW010000313.1 GCA_012797575.1 Methanomicrobiales archaeon
ACATGCCGCCGGGAGATGCGGGTCAGGGGCAGGGGTCTCCCCCGGGCCGAGATCGAGGCGGTCTTTCGGAAGGCGGGTTCCTCCAGTCCTGCAGGATCTCGAGGATATACTCCCAGGCAGCCCGAATCCCCTCTTCGACCGCCGGATCGATCTCCCGGCTGAAGGCCCGGACCTCTCCCACATCAATCCCGATGACGATGGCATCTTCGATGTACCCAAGTTCTTTTGCCATCACCACCGCCTCCCCGACGCCGATATCCTGGAGCGCGCATACCGGACGGTCCCACGACGGTGGCGTCTTGAAGATGAAGACGTCACCGATGCGGCCACCGGATCCCACCATGGCATCGACGATAATCGCCCTTTCATACCCCTCCATAAGCGGTATCAGGCCGAGGCCTCCGGTGCCCCCATCGACGCAGTCGACATCGGGATATCTCCCCTCAAAGAGCCGCATCGCTGCAAGCCCGGCCCCGTCGTTCCCCATAAGGGGGTTCCCACACCCGATGATGACGATATGACCCTTCCCCATGGTATCCTTTCCTCATCGATTATATCCGGCGAGATACAAAACGGTTATGAGACCCTGGCGAGATCTCCCTGTCCAGGGAGGGGAATGTGAGGCGCATGATCCATATTGTACCAAAACCAACTGATACGCTGGATGATGACTCGACCGGCGCTGTAATCGCTGAGCTGAAGAGAGCTGGTGCCCGGTGCAGGGTCCTCGACCTCGGTGCGGTCGATCCCCTCGACTCCGGGCTTGAGAACGAACTCATATGGGTCTGTGGGATCCGGCAGGATGGGCATCAGTTCGAGACCTTAAACGTGCTCTCGCTCCATAACCGGATCGTGAATACTCCCGAGAGTATCGTCACCTGCGCATCAAAAGCGATGACAACTGCGCTCCTTCTGAAGTGCGGGGTGCGGACACCCCGGACCGCCTACATCGGGGTAGAGGCGCAGGCACGGGAATTTCTCCTCCAGCATGGGGAGGCTGTCTACAAACCGCTCTACGGCTACGACGGAAACGGCATCAGGCTGGTGACGGAGCCTGAAGAACTCGGGCCGGGGCCCTGGTACCTGCAGGAGTACGTACCAAACGATCGGGACTACCGTATATTCGTCCTTGGTGGGGAGGCCGTCGGCGCGATATCCCGGGTCTCCGATAGCCTGACGCACAACATCCACCAGGGTGGGATCGGCGCACCGGTCACGATCGATGAGGATATGCGTAGCATCGCCGAGGCTGCGGCGGAGGCGATCGGGATCGATTACTGCGGCGTCGATCTCCTCCAGGATCGGGAGGGCTACACGGTCCTTGAGGTGAACGGGACGCCGAATTGGCACTGCATGGCGGCGCCCATACCGAGGCTGCTTGCCAGCTACCTCATACAGATAGAGCGCAACATGCGTGCATGAGAGCGCATCGGGTGCGGGAGCCGGTCGTTGAGGAGAGGGGCGGCCGGGGGCCCCCGGCGATATTCTGCTGCCCGCCGCGGCCGGGGGTGCCAGGCCCCCTCACTGGAGGTACTCGATATCTTTAAGGGTCTTTTCGGCTAGCTCCCTCATCCGGGCAGAGACCCTCCCCGATGATGAGAACTCCACATCTTTCATAGCGTTTGCAAGCTCCGTTCCGAGCACAAATATAGCGTATTTGTGTTCCATTTTGCTTCTATGCACTTGAGAAGGATCTATCTTCAACGCATAATACTGTGAGAATTTCAGTTCCGGGTTTGCCAGTTCAAAATAGTTTTTGATCTCTGTAAGAATCCCGTGTAACGCTATTAGTTCTTCCTTGTGCATATTCTCTCCCGGGAAGAAAAATGGTGAATGTAAATATATATAAATTTGCACGCTGGAAAGAATCTACCCTATCTTTATAAGCCTGATCGAGAGAGGCCGCTTTATGATCCCTTTGAAATCCCGGGCAGCCACGAACTCGAGGTTCTTCCCTCCGATCTGGTCAAGGAGTTTCTGGTCGACGATGCGGTCGACGACAACCCCCTCGACGTCGCCATCCAGGGTCCGGAGCGCCCCTTCGAGGTCACTTGCGCTCGATTCCAGGAGGACGCCATAGTCCGAGGCGAGGAAGCGTGCGATCTTGCGATCCCGGACGCTGGCCATATGTTCCCCTAGTATTGGATTGACCTTCTGGCCCTTCTGCCCTCCAGCCTTCTGCTGCTGTGGCAGCCGTTCACCCTCCCCAACCGCCTCACGCGCACCGGTGACGGTGCGCACCGGCGGCGGTCCGGTCGCCCCTTCAGTGGGGGCATGGTCGGTGACGACCTCCACGGGCACCTTGTTCCTGAGCGCTTTGACGATCTCCTTGCGGCTCATCTCTTCGACGCTCTTTCCCCGTGGGCAGTACGCCACAAAGTCGATCTCGGCTATCTGCAGGAGTTCGCGGAGGATCAACTCCCCTCCTCGATCCCCGTCGAGCAGGGTCGTCGTCGTCTTCTGCGCGGAGAGGTCGATGATGATCTGCGGGACGTTGGTCCCCTCGACCGCGACTGCGTTCTTGATCCCGTAGCGTAGCAGGTTGATCACATCGGCTCGACCCTCGACGAGGATGATGGCATCGGAGGCTAAAACGTTCGGACCGGCGTGCACCTGCTCTTCACCGAGGAGTTCGAGTTTCTCGATCCTGATGATCTCTCGAACCTCATCCAGCAGATCATCGCTATTTATTGAACCTTCGTCAAAATCCTCGAGGAGCAGCTCTTTAGCGCGCTCGACGATCTTGCGCCGCTTCGTCACCCTGATATCCTCGATGCGGTCGACCCGCACGTGGGCCGTGCACGGCCCTACCCGGTCGATCGTCTCCAGCGATGAAGCCAGGAGCGCGGTCTCCGCGCGGTCGAGCGATGATGATATGAGTATCTCGCCCCTCGTCTCCCCCCGTTTCGTCGTCAGCTGGACGTCGATCCTGCCGACGCGGCCGGTCCTCTGTAAGTCACGTAAGTCGAGGTCTTCGCCGAGTAAACCCTCAGTCTGGCCAAATATAGCACCCACGACGTCAGGTTTATCGACCACCCCCTCTGTCTGCAGAGTAAGATGAATAAGGTACTTCGTAGTTTCTGGTGAGTACATGGAATGTTGCCCCCTTCGGTATCAGTCTGATCGCCATATGCCTGCAGGTCTTGGTGTGCGCTGACATAGGTATCGGTTATATATCTACGGTACGATCACTTAAAACAGATGGCACT
>JAAZOW010000340.1 GCA_012797575.1 Methanomicrobiales archaeon
CCAGCCCTTCAGCTCCTGTGCCACCGCCCGGGCCCGCCGGTAGCTGGAGAGCGATGATGTCCTGACCATCTCTCCGCCGAGCTCGATGGCCCCGCTTCTTAGGTCAGCATAGCTGACCGTCGCAAGCACCGGTCGGTCCCGCCGGGGGGTGCCGTAATCGATGACCTCGGTCAGGAGATCTTCATCCCGCACCGCGGTGCTCCGGACGATATCGGTATCGAGCACCGGTATCGGGACGCCGACGCCGACATACAGCGTCACCCCATAGCCGTTCATCACCGCCGCCCGGAGGAAGTCCTGACGCATCCTCTTCATGTCCCCGGTCACCATGAGCGTCCCAAACCCGCTGCCTGCCGAGTGCTGGGTTCCCTCGCCTATCACCATACCCTCCGCACCGGCAAGGAAGATCGGAACACCGCCCCCGATGGCCCGGAAACCGGGATCGTTTGCAAGCGGCGAGAGGGTCCCTGCGCCCGAGTAGGAGACGTTGCCGCATCGTGGAAGAAGAGGACCCATGTAGGTGTAGAGCGTCCGGTCGGTGGTGTTTGCCGCCGCATCGTAACACTGGTAGGAGTTTCTGGGGTTCACCATGACCGCCTGATTCATATCCTCAAGCAGCAGGTCTGTGGTGATACTCCTGCGCGGGTAGCAGTCGGTCCCGTGGGAGGTCGCCCGGAGCTCCACGGTATTCCCTGCGACGAGTTCTTCGAAGACGTGGGCACCACCGTAGATCCTATCCGGGGAGTCGGCCTCCTGGGTTGCGCCCAGGTAGGCGTCGACCGCTGCTATACCGGCGTAGGCCTCCACGTCGTTGAGCCAGACGCGCTCCATCCTGATGGGGGGATCGGCGTGCCCGAAGTTGAAGAATGCACCAGAGGAGCACATTGCCCCGAACGTCCCGGTCGTGACGACATCGACCTCCTCCAGCGCTCCTTCCTCCCCGAGTTCGTCGACGATTGCCGGCATCTCGTCGGCGGTAACAACCCGTGCGTTACCGTCGCGTATCCGGGCATTGATGAGGTCGAGGGACTTTCTCATGAACGAGTATCCATTTTGGAATATTTATAGGTGTTGATTATTACCTAAAGTAATATTCGTGGTCTGCGCACCATGCCCTCTCCGTGGCGAAACAGCCCCCGAAGATACGGTTGAATGTCTGGAGCCGACCGTACGGCGGGGGGGCCGAACACCCGACGTATTTATTCGGGAAGTCGACATGAGGTACCACTATGGATATCCAGGAGTTCGTCACCGCAATGGAGCAGGTTGCTCCACCTGAACTGGCAGAAGACTACGATGCCGGGAGGATAGGCCTTATCGTCGAGGGCAGGGAGGAACTCAGGACGATCTGTTGTGCCCTCGACGCCACGCAGAGGGTGGTGGAGGTCGCCGTCACCCTCGACGCCGATATGCTGGTCGTCCACCACACACCCCTCTGGAGCCCGATCACGGCGGTCAGGGGTTCGACCTCGCACCTGCTTCGAAGTCTTCTCTCCAGTGATATGAACCTCTACGTCATGCACACGAACTTCGATCACGCTCACGACGGCGTCAACGACATCCTGGCGGAGATCCTCGGACTCCAGTCGAGGGAGCGGATGACCGCCGGTCTCGTCGGTGACTGCGCGCTCGATGCCGAAGAGATCGCCCGTCGCCTCCCAGGTGGGGGGGGCATACGGGTCTACGGGGAGGTGGGCACGATCAGGCGTCTGGCGGTCGTGGGGGGGAGCGGGTTTGATATCAATCTGATCCAGGAGGCCGCGGACCTCGGGGCGGATGCCTTCCTCTCAGCGGAGTTGAAGCACAGCGTGGCCCGTGCATCGCCCATCCCCTGCCTGGAGGCCACCCACTATACACTCGAGGCTCCGGCCATGGAGGTCCTTGCCTCCCGTATGGGGTGGCATTATATCTCTGATCCGCCACACGTAGTGGTAGTTCCATGAAAAGTATCTGGGAAGAGATCGAAGAAGAACGGAGACTGACACCGAAGTTTCGCGCCTGGATCGAATGTTCTTACAAAGATCGGGGTAGAAAAGCGCTTGCTGCCGTCGATGAAAGAAGGGTGAAACACTACCTTGACTTCTACGTCGTGGTCGGGCACGGCGATGAGTACATCGTGGAGGGAGACTTCTGCACCTGCAACGACTTCCTCTTCCGGGGGCGCGAGTGCTGGCACATCCTCGCGGTACGCATCGCAGAGCGGACGGGAATCCATGAATCCTACGATCTCTGGTACCAGGACGTATGGAAACTTTGAACATACTGCGCAAACAACTATATTGATTCCAATCATACCAAACTATATTACGTGATTTTCAATGCTCGAGGATGAATATACGCTCGATTATTTCCAATCTCAGGGGTTTGAGCGGAAGGTCTGCAAGAGTTGCGGGGCGGCCTTCTGGACCCGGGACCCGGAGCAGGAGTTCTGCGGAGACGCCCCGTGCGTGACGTACAACTTCATCGGTAACCCGGTCTTCAAGCCCCACACCGTTGACGAGATGCGGGAAGCGTTCCTCTCGTTCTTTGAGCGGCATGGCCATACACGCCTCGAGAGATACCCCGTAGCCGCCCGGTGGAGGGATGACATCTATCTGACCATCGCATCCATAGCCGACTTTCAGCCGCTCGTCACGAGCGGCGTCGTCCCGCCGCCGGCAAACCCGCTCACCATCTCCCAACCCTGTATCCGCTTAAACGACCTCGATTCAGTCGGGAAATCGGGTCGTCACCTGACGCTCTTTGAGATGATGGCGCACCACGCCTTCAACACACCGGAGGAGCCGATCTACTGGAAGGACGAGACGGTGGCCCTCTGCGACGAGTTCATCGCATCCATCGGGGGCGATCTTGACCGGGTCAGCTATAAGGAGAATCCCTGGTACGGCGGCGGGAACGCGGGAGCATCCGTCGAGGTGCTCATCGGAGGGCTTGAGGTCGCGACACTCGTCTTCATGAACCTCGGTCGGCAGAAGACCAATCATCACCCGCCCGTCGAGATCGACGGCGAGCTCTACTACCCATTACGGCTGAATATCGTGGATACCGGCTACGGCCTTGAGAGGTTCGTCTGGGCCTCGAAGGGTTCACCGACGATATACGACGCGGTCTTCCCTGAGATGGTGAGCCGTCTGATGCGTTCGGCTCACCTCGAGGATCTCCTCGACAACCCGGAATTTACAAAGATCATGGGGCTCAGTGCCAGGTTCGCCGGAGTCATGGATATCACCGGGACGAATCTCTACACCCTTCGGAAGAAGGTTGCCGAGGTCATCGACGTACCGCTGGAGAAGCTGGAGCGGATCGTCATCCCGATCGAGAAGGTCTACTCGATCGCAGATCACACCCGTTGCCTCGCCTACATGCTCGGCGACTGCATCGTCCCCTCAAACGTCCGTGAGGGCTACCTCACCCGACTTGTGCTCCGCCGCACGCTCCGGATGATGAACGACCTCTCGGTGGACGAGGACCTTGCTGATCTGATCGAGGCCCAGATGCAGGTCGTGGGGACTGAGAGCTTTGAGCAGGATGTCCGCGTGGTCAGGGAGATCGTGGAGAACGAGGTGGCCAGGTACGCAAGCACCCTGGAGCGCGGGACCCGGATCGTCCAGAAGATCGCCCGCAACTACAAGGCAAAGAGCACCCGGGTTCCCCTTCGGGAGGTGATCACCCTGTACGACTCGCACGGTATCCCGCCTGAGATGGTGAAGGATGTTGCAGCTGCCGAGGGGGCTGTTGTGGATATCCCTGATAACTTCTACTCGTTGATCGCTGAGATTCATTCATCGGAGGCGCAGAAGGCGGCTGGAACAGAAGATCCGCTTGCCGCCTACCGCGAACGGGCAGAAGCTCTTCCTCCGACGAAGAAGCTCTACTACGATCTCCCAAGCGAGGTCGAGTTCGATGCTATAGTGCTGGACTACTTCGACGGGTTCGTGGCACTTGACCAGACGCTCTTCTACCCGGAGGGAGGCGGCCAGCCATCCGATACCGGCACCCTGGTGACCGCGGAGAGCATGGTCAGGGTGGAAGAGGTCACAAAACTCGGGGAGGTGATCCTCCACCGGGTCACGGGGGGTGCCCTGAAGCGCGGTGACCGGGTGAAGGGTATGGTGGACGAGGAGCGCCGTCTGTCGTTGATGCGCCACCACACGGCGACCCATGTCCTCCTGCACGCGGCAAAGAAGGTGCTCGGCGCCCACGTGCATCAGGCCGGTGCCCAGAAGGGGAGCGATGCGTCCCGCCTGGATATCCGGCACTACAGACATATCACACCCGAGAAACTTCGGAAGATCGAGATCGAGGCGAACCGGATGGTCATGGCCGATATGCCGGTCTACGTCCGCACCGAGGAGCGGACGAAGGCGGAGCAGAAGTACGGGTTTGGCCTCTACCAGGGCGGCGTCCCGCCGGGCAGGGAGATCCGGACGGTGCAGGTCGGCGGCGATGTGCAGGCGTGCGCCGGGACGCACGTCCGGACAACCGGCGAGATCGGGCCTATAAGGATCATCGGCGTCGAGCACATCCAGGATGGCGTGGAGCGATTGATCTTTGCGGCCGGTCTCGCTGCCGTGCATTCCATGCAGCATATGGACGATCTCCTCCAGGAAGCCGCCGACGTGGTGAGTGTCCAGCCCGAGAATCTGCCGGCGACGGTGGCACGCTTCTTCTCGGAGTGGAAGGAGCAGAGGAAGGAGATCGAACGCCTACAGAAGAAGGTGGTAGACCTCCAGATGGAGCACCTCGGAGGTGAGATGGTGGATGGTGTCAGGGTCGTCGTCATGCGGGTGGATGCAAGCCCGAAAGAGCTCGTCGCGCTCGCCACCACAATCTCCGATGAGGGTGGTGTGGCGCTCTTCGCGTCAGGGGATGGGGACGTGAAGGTGGTGGCAACATCAGGTGTGCCGGCGGTGAACGCCGCTGATATCGTGAGAGAGGTCTGCGGCATCCTCGGCGGGAGGGGGGGCGGTAGGCCGACCCTTGCCCAGGGTGCAGGGTCTGACGTCTCCCGGCTCGAAGAGGCGCTTGAGCACGGATATAACCAGATCCTCGAAGCACTCCATGGCTGAGAATGTTGTCGTCGTCCAGCCGGGCGATGAACGGGCGCAGAAGATTGCCCGGGCGATGGCGAGCCAGACGGCAAACGCAGTCATCCAGGCTTTTGGCGGCGGGCCGCTGACGTCGTCGGAGATCGCACGCCAGATGGGGATCCCCATCACCACCGCCTCCTACCACATCGAAAATCTCCTTGACGCGGGGCTTATTGAGGTCGCGGAGACCCGTTGGAGCGAGAAGGGGCGTGAGGTGAAGGTCTACGGACTTGCAAACCAGGTCCTCATCATCGTGCCGCCGGAGAGCGATCTCGGATCGGTGCTGAAGAAGTACGTGACGCTCTTTGGCATCGTCATCCTGGTGAGCGCCGGGCTCTGGGGGCTCCTTCCGATGTTGTTGCCAATCCTGCAGGATGGCGTGCCGCCGGAACCGAGGCTCGCCGGCGGCGGAGAGGAGAACTCCGTGCTCCAGTCTTCCCTGGATGGGGCCGCCGGAGCACCACCGGTCCATGACCTCGTTATGGGTTTCTTCTTCGGGGCCTGTGTGGTGCTGCTCGCGCTGATGGCCTATGAGATCTACTACTGGTGGCGGACGTCGCCGCGGTACCGGGTAGGCGGGGAGCAGGAGTAGGGGGTTGTAATCGCACCCGGGGGTGTGGTGCCCCGGTCAATACCCGGTCGCGTAGTAGTAGTTGTCCACCTCCACCACGTGCACCGGGACCGTAAAGAGGCCGCTGATGGTCTCATCGGTCAGGATATCCGCTTTCG
>JAAZOW010000256.1 GCA_012797575.1 Methanomicrobiales archaeon
CCGGACCTCCGCGACGGTAGCGCCCTTGCCCATCAGCCTGAGCACACGGCTGCTCCCCGACTCGATCCCAAAAAAGATCCAGCCGATGGTGTACTGCCTGATGGCATCCAGGATCTCGTCCGTGATGCAGTCCACGCGGATGTCGGGGGAGGATATGTTGCGCGGTCCCATCACTCCGGCCATATCGCGGAGGAGGGTGATGAAGGCCTCTGGATTCATCTCGCCGTCGCGGGAGCCGTAGAGTGATCCGGTTCCCCCTGAGACCGAGAGGCGCGTGGCCCCGTGCGCGGCAAACGCCTTCACCTCCTCGATGATGCTTGCAATCTTCCGGCTCCGGATCGTCCGGCCGAAGAACCGGGGCACCTGGCAGAATGTGCACCCCCCTATGCACCCCCGGTGGGTCTCGATGTAGGCACTCGCGCCCCTGATGCTTTGGCTCCCGATGTCATCTGGGATCAGGGGGAGGGGGCGATCGATCGAGGCCGGGGGGGCGGAGGGCGTCACGACTGCCCGGTCACCGTCGAGGAAGGCGATACCGGGGAGTGCATCCGATACCCCTTCCTCGACGAGGCGGATCACCGTCTCCTCTCCTTCGCCGACGACCACCGCGTCGGGAGCGAGCTCCCCGAGCACCATCTCCGGCGCTGCCGAGACCGGACCCCCTACATAGACCGTCCCGCCGCGTTCGCGGTGGTCCCTGACCAGGTCCCGGATCGCAGGGTCGAGGAGGTGCTGGGTCGAGAAGAGACTCATGAGCAGGAGCGAGCCGGCCGGGGGGGCGGTGACCGTACGGGTGAGGGTCACGTGATGGCCTGCGTCGCGGAGGACGCCGCCGATCAGCATGGCGCCGTAGGTATAGATGCCGGGAGAGAGGATCGTGATGTCATCCATGAATAGAGTATCAGCGGAGCAGTATACAAAATGTGGGCTTTGCTCCGTACGTCACAGCGGTGCAGCCTGCCCGGATCGCCGGGCCTCGGCGACGGTGTGGGCGCTCCGGTCTGATGTTGTGATCAGTCTGATCTGGAACCGCATGATGGCGGTGATGAGGGGTTCCGGGTTCTGTTCAAGCGTTTTTTTCGCCACAGCAAGGGCCTCCCGGAGCCTTCCTGCCCTGCGGAGCAGGTCCACAAGGAGCGCCTCATCCGCCCCTGCCCGGGATGCCAGGCGGTCACCCTGCTCCCACGCCCGCCGCAGGAGATCGGCAGCACGCCTCCGGCATACCCGGGCCGCCACATCGTCTTCTGCGTCGTCGCAGGCCCAGGCGGCGTGGAGGGCAGCCCATGCCGCATGGGCCGGCACACCGAGGTCTTCCTGGATGATCGACCAGCAGAGGAAGGCGTTTGCCACCCCGGGAAATTTCTGGGAGTCGAGCTGTTCCCGGTATCGGGGCAGCTTCACCACGTCAGCTGTCCCTTCCCGGGCTTTCCCTGGATCTGGGGCACAGTAGCCGCAGGAGGGGCATCGTTTGATCCATGCGTAGATGGTGGACCGCAGGGGTTCGGCGGGGCGGGTATCGAGATCCCGCGAGCCAACGGACGCGACCGCTCTCGGGATGCTGAATCGGCAGGATTCGCCACAGATCGCACAGGTGGTAGTGAGATACCGGAGGGAGGCCATTGATAACTCAAATAGTATAATATTCAATATATCTTTATCCCTGCGGGGCGGGTATCCGGATCGCTGTGGGACCCTTCAAGTCTCATCTGACGGCACGCCACTCAGTGTAATTGCCCTTGTTGTGTGGGTGGGAGGTTGGTAGGTAAGGATACCGAGGTTGGTAGGTAAGGGTACCGAGGTTGGTAGGTAAGGGCACCGAGGTTGGTAGGTAAGGGCACCGAGGTTGGTAGGTAAGGATACCGAGGTTGGTAGGTAAGGGTACCGAGGTTGGTAGGTAAGGGTACCGAGGTTGGTAGGTAAGGGTACCGAGGTTGGTAGGTAAG
>JAAZOW010000103.1 GCA_012797575.1 Methanomicrobiales archaeon
AGCGCAAAAAGGATCATCGTCGGCATGTTGAAGTAGCCGAAGAGGTAGGCGATCCCGGCGAGTGCTGATAGCATCGCTGGCGTCTTCAAGGTCTCGAAGTCTTTTAGAGAGAACGAGCGGTCCCGCGCGGCAAGCAGCGCCACGACGTAGACAAGGACGAAGATCGTCGAGAAGAGCGTCTCGGCGATATGGTGATCGACGAACGAGAAGATCGAACGGTAGGCATAGGTTCCAGAGATGACCGCGATCAGACCTGCCGCTATGAGACCGGTCTTTGTGTCGGCGATCTTTCTTGCGAGCAGGTAGGTGACCGGCACCATCGCCGCTCCCATCAGCGGAGGGACCCAGGACGCCACCACCATGATCTCAGGACGCGTCGCCGCTCCGGCGAGGATACAGAGTGCCGATATGATCTGGATGAAGAGCGGGCCCCAGTAGACGACGTCCCCGGTTGGATGGAGCGTCATGGCATCGAACCAGGCGTAGTCCGGGAAGTTGGCGACGACCTGTTCGACCTGACGAAGGTTATACCAGGGATCGACACCCAGGAGGTTGACGCCCTCAGACGTCACCATGTCAGCCGCCGGAATATAGCCCCGCATCCAGATCACGAGCAGGGTGAATAGAACAACAAAGCCTATGACGATATATGGTCGGTACTTACTGAGATCCACGTTGGCCATCAGACCCTCCTTGCTACGAATCTGTTTCCTCTGAACCATTAATAATCTTGGCGTATTGTCCGGGCTTGAAGAAAGAGAGTGCCGTCAGAGTTTTCCTGTCAAGCGTGCAAAGATCTTCTCAAATGCTTCAGCTTTTCTCTTCCAGCTGTGCTCCTCCATCCCGGTCGCCCCCCCTCCCCGTGCGAGAGCCAGCTCATCGATCCTTTCCATAAACTCTTCCCTGTCCCGGTAGACCGCGATATGGTCGCCGCCCATCCGGAGCATATCAGGGATGGGGGTGGAGAGGATCGTCTTCCCGCAGGCCGAGTACTCGAAGTATTTGTTTGGGAGAGCGATATCGACCCACTGGGGAGGGGAGAGCGGGATGAGGCAGAGATCCATCGGCGCGATGTAGCCGGGGAGGTCGCTGTAGTCGACGGTTCCCGTGAAGTGCACCCGCTTGCTGATCCCAAGGTCGCCTGCGAGGGTGTGGAGTTCGTCGATGTAATCGGTGAAGAGCGATCCGCCGACGATCAGGAGTTCTGCGTTCTTGTGTCGCGCGATGATCTCAGGAAACGCTCGGATCACCTCGTCAAGGGCGTACCACCGCTCGACTGCCCCCGCAAATCCGATCACAAAAGCGTCCGGGGCGATCCCGAGGGCTGAACGCACCTCTGTGCCATCCATGGGGCGGAAGAGGTCGGTGTTGACGCCATTTGTGATCAGCTCCGCCTCGTAACCGTAGTTACGAAGTTTCTCGACGAGCCCCGGCGAGACCGTCGTGATGATGTCGCTCTGGTCGAGGTTGTAGCGCGTTATGGCAAGGACACCCTCCCGGAGCAGCCATTTTAGGGCCGGATTTTTGTAGTACGCGGCTGCTGAATCGGGGAACCAGTCTTTGAGATCGAAGACCACCGGCACATCGAACTTCTTTGCCGCCCGGACCATGGCCGTCCCGGCGAGAACGTGCGCCCCAACGACGACGTCGATATCGTGGTCGCGGATGATGTTGTGGATGACCCGATAGTGGTAGGGCGCGTTGGCGGTGTAGTGAAGAAGGGGGCTTTTCACGGGGAATCGTGTCGCTTCGTGGACGTGGAGGCGGGTCTTGCGCTCTTTTCCTCGGCTGACATGGAAGTGGGGGACATGGACCTCATGCCGCGTCGCAAGCTCTTCGAAGATGTTGTGGTGCCGGGACGGGATCGGGTGGTGGATGTAGTCCTGGGTGGAGACGAGGAGGATGTTCATGCGTATTCATGCATGGACCGGCTATCCGTCCTGGATCCCCCGGGTCCCCTGGCCAGCGTGCTTACCCAGCATGGGCCATGCTCGCCCCTATAGGCCGGCTGCCGGTCGACCGCCACCTTCATCGCCTCGCCGCCCCCGGGGGCATTGGCCGGAACCGCGCCGGCGCCCCCACCGCGAGCATCCCGGACGGGACGTCCTTCGTCACCACTGCACCGGCGGCGATGAACGCCCCTTCGCCAACAGTCACGCCGGGGAGGATCGTAGCGTTCGCACCGATGACCGCATCGTCCCCGATCACCGGAGCCTGGAGCGATGCGTGGGAGCCGGGTGGGTATCGATCGTTCGTCAGCACGGCGTTTGGGCCGATGAAGACTCGGTTGCCTACCCGGGTTCCGGTTGGGATGTAGACCAGACTCTGGAGCCGGACATCATCGCCGATCGTGCAGTCCCCCTCGATCACCACCGCCGTCCCCACCGCAACCCGATCGCCGATGAAGGTCTTTTCGCGTATCAATACGTTGTGGCCGGTCTGGAAGTCATCACCGATCGAGACATCGCAGTATATGATAGTCCCTGACCGGAGGACCGCGCCCCTCCCGATGGTGGCGCCTCTATAGCCTTCCTCCCCGATACGGTCACGAGAGGGAAACCCGAGGGTCACCGGCTCAAATATCGTCGCCCCCTCGCCGAGGACGTTATGTCCGTACTCAATCATTCAACAGTCACACTCTTTGCCAGATTTCGTGGTCGATCGATGTCCCGCCCCAGAGCGCATGCCGTGTGGTAGGCGAGCAGCTGGAGGACGAGGGATGCGGTCAGCACCTGCACCAGGAGGTGGGTATCCGGGATAGGGATGAAGATATCTGCAATCTCGGCCAGCTCCTTATCCCCGTCCACGCCGAGCGCGATGACAGGCGCCTTCCGGGCCTTCACCTCCTTGACGTTTGAGACCATCACGTTATAGATCGGCCCGGGAGTGCATATGGCAACCACCGGCGTCTCGGGGGTGAGCAGAGCAAACGGTCCGTGTTTCAGCTCCCCGGCCGCGTACCCCTCGGCATGAACGTAGCTGATCTCCTTCATCTTGAGGGCACCTTCCATTGCGACAGGGTAAAACGGCCCTCTTCCCATGAAAAAAGCGTGATCTGCCCGAGAACAGAGGGCAACCGCGTCCTCGAGATTGTGGAGGAGAACATCCCCGATGGCCAGGTGTGCGTGAGAGAGGACGTCATCGAACGCTCCCTCGCACCGCAGATTGATGATCTGCATAAGCGCCGCAAGCTGGGCCGTGTAGGACTTGGTTGCGGCCACACTGACCTCAGGACCGGCTCGCATGAGCAGGGTCTTATCAGCGACCCGGGTCAACGTGCTCCCCTGCACGTTGGTGATAGCGAGCGTGGGACAGTTTCGGGCTTTCGCCATATTCAGTGCGGCTATTGTATCCGTGGTCTCGCCGGACTGCGAGACCGCTATGACGAGGTTGTTGAGGGGAGCTGTGAAGTATTTGAACTCAGATCCCATCTCGGCACGGACAGGGACGTTACAGAACGTCTCTGCCAGGTACTTGAATATCAGGGTGGTGTGGTACGACGTCCCGCACGCAACCAGCGTGATCTCATCGGCATCCATGAGCATCTGCCGCACATCCTCATCGATACCTGCCCGGATCGTCTCATAGAAGGACTGAGGTTGCTCAAAGATCTCTTTAAGCATGTAGTGGTCAAACCCACCCTTTCGGGTATCCTCAACGCACCAGTCCACCAGCTCAATCGGGCGCTCCACCCTCTGGCCGCCGTGATAGATATCAAGGCGACCGGGCGTTATGTCGGCGACATCGCCGTCCTCGAGGTAGATCACGCGCTCGGTGTAGTCGAGGAGAGGCATCAGGTCAGAGGCGGCGAAAAACTCTGCATCTCCGACGCCGAGGACGATCGGGCTTTTGTTGCGAGCGGCGATGATCCTCTCAGCATCCTCCATGATCGCGAGGAAGGCATACGAACCCTGAAGAAGGGGTAGGGTCGCGTTGACCGCCGAGAGGAGATCTCCGTCATACCGTTCCTCGATAAGGTGGACGATCGCTTCGGTGTCGGTCTCTGACCTGAAGGTATGACCCTGTTCCTCGAGGTGTCGCCTCAGATCGCTGTAATTCTCGATGGTCCCGTTATGTACGATAGCGATCTTTCCTTCACAGTCTATCTGGGGGTGGGCGTTGACGACGGTGGGTTCACCGTAACCAGCCCACCGGGTATGCCCGATCCCGGTGGATCCCCTGAGGTGCGCTGCCTCCGCCTCGCCGTCAGAGATACTGCCGGTTCTCTTGTAGACTTCAAGTTCGCTCCCGACCGTTGCTATGCCAAACGAGTCGTAGCCTCGATACTCCAGCCGTTTCAATCCCTGGATCAGAACCGGCGTTGCGTCCCGTCTCCCAATGTAGCCGACAATTCCGCACATCAGATCACCCTGACGCTATCCTCGATGAGGCCAGTCACTATCTTCCTCCCTTCTATGGTGACACCGTTACCGACAATGCAGTTCTTAAATGTTGTGAAGGGTGCTGCACGGACACCATCACCGAGGACCGCGCCGAACTCTTCTTTGAATACCCGCTCCCCGATCTCCATGAAACTCGCAGAGGGGTAGGTGGTGGTGTGGTCGGCAAGGATGCACCCCTGGCCGAAGACCGCAGAGACGATCCGCGAATGGGATCCTGTAGTGACGTCGCTCATGATGATCGAGTCGGCGATGTAGGTGAAGGGCTCAAGCACCACCCGGTCACCGATACTCGAGTTTGGCATGATCACGGTGTTCGGGCCGATGTTGCAGTCGCGCCCGATGGTGACAGGGCCATAGATCACGGTGTTCGGGCCTACGGTCGTCCCGACACCGATCCGCACCATACCCCGGCGGATGACGGACGCATCGACCTTCCCCCCGATCTCCGGGCTGACGCCCCGGAGCATCCTGCTGTTGAGTTTCAGGAGATCCCAGGGATAAATGGCGTCCTGCCAGTCATCCGCTGGGATCGCGCGCACCCGGCGACCTGATGCGATCATAGCAGTGAGGGCATCGGGGATCTCGTTCGTATGGAGGTACGAGAAGATATCAGGCGTAAACGAGTAAATCCCGGTCGATACCGTGAACGTCGGGGCGTCCACGGGCTTCTCGAGGATCTCGCAGACGAGGCCGTTCCTGATCACCACGACACCGAAGTTTGAGGGGCATGGGTGCTCGGCCACGAGCATGGCGTCCCGCTCCTTCTTGATCCGGGCGATGGATTCCGCGTTTATGTAGTTATCACCCGGGAGGAGGAGGAAGTCGTCGGTGATCTCGGATCTGGCCGCCCGGAGGGCGTCAGCAGTCCCGAGCTGGCGTTCCTGGACGACGACCTGGACCGGGACGTCTAACTTGTTGAGGTAACTGATGACATGCTCTTTGCGGTACCCCACCACCACCACGATGTCGCGGATGGCGTTTTCCAGCAGAGCGTCGATGACGTACTCGATGATCGGCCGGTTCGCGATCGGGAGCATGGCTTTGGGTTTGCTCCGGGTGAGCGGCCGGAGCCGGCTCCCTTCCCCTGCTGCTAAAATGACTGCCTGCATCATATCACCTGATGATCGAGCCATCCTCGATGCATCCCTCTACAAGAGAATGAGGAGCTATCCGCGTATTGCTCCCGATGAGACTCCCAACGTTGACCGAGCAGTTGATCCCGAAGAGGACGTTATCACCGATGATGGCACCAAATTTCCTCCTGCCGGTGTTCTTCCCGCAGACCTTCACCGCCGCATTGTCATGCCTGAGGTTTGCAACCTTGGTCCCCGCCCCGAAGTTGCATCCGCTCCCGATGACACTGTCGCCGACGTAGTTGAAGTGGGGGATGTTCGTGGAGGGCATGATGATAGAGTTTTTGATCTCGGTCGCATGCCCGATATGGCAGCCGTCGCCGATGGCGGTAGAACCGCGGATGTACGCGTGAGGGCCGATGACACAGTCTTCGCCGATGGAACAGGCCCCTTCGATGTAGGTCCCGGTCCGGATCACCGTTCCGCGGCCGACGCTTACCGTGTCGGGGATGGTGCACCCGTCCTCGATGGTGCCGTGCTGTTCGTGAGCCTGTGAGGAGAGGAGCGCCTCGTTTGCGTCGAGGAGATCCCAGGGTTGCCCGACGTCAAGCCAGTAGGAGAGCGCGTATGCGGCGAGGGATCCCTTCGCTATGTAGGATGCGAGGGCATCGGTCAGCTCGTACTCGCCCCGGCCTGACAGGGTAACCCCCGCAAGGAGATCGAATATATCGGGGTCAAAGACATAGGCGCCCGCGTTGATCAGGCTGCTCTTCGGCCGCTCAGACTTCTCCTCAAGACCGGTGATACGATCCCCCTCCATGGTCACCACACCGTAATCCTCGGGGTGGTCGGTCTCGTGGATCCCCATACAGGGAGCACCCATCCGGCAGAGCCGCTCGATATCGTCACGCCGGAGGACCATATCCCCGTTGAGGAGGAGGAACCGGTCGTTGACCAGTCCACCCGTCGCCCGGAGGGCGTCACCGGTCCCGAGCTGGTGGCGCTGAGTGACGTAGGTGACGTTCACGCCAAGGTTGCTCCCGTCCCCGAAGTGGTTCCGGATCTCACGCTCAAAGTAACCGACGACAAATATAAAGTCGGTGATCCCGGCATCCCGGGCCGCGAGGATCAGGTGTTCCATCATCGGACGGTTGGCTATGGGAAGCATCACCTTCGGGCGTCGGGCGGTCAGGGGGCGCATCCGTTTTCCTTCTCCTGCTGCAAGTACCACACACTGCATAGCATTCATTCCTTATCCTGCATTCACTGCGCGCCTCGCTCTCTCGAAGATCGCGCGCCCTGCATTAAGCATATCCTTTGCCTTTGCCGGTGTCTTCCCCTCGACTGTGATCCGGATCTTGGGTTCGGTGCCGCTTGCTCGTATCAGGTACCAACCGTCGTCGTCACTGAATCGGATACCGTGTGTCGGGTCATCGGCCCCCATCGCTGCCATGACCTCCCAGGACGATGCGACGCGGTACGACTCCCTGAGGAGGGTGTACCGGGGCATTCCGTCCAGTTCGTCGGCGATCGACCACTCGGAGGCGATCTCACAGAGCAGCGCTGCGGCATAGATCCCGTCAGGGCAGTAGGAGTGCCCGGGAAAGATCCAGCTCCCCGACGCCTCCCCGCCGAAGTCCCCCCAGGAGAGGAGCTCTTCAGAGACGAAGGTATCGCCGACCGGCGTGCGGCGGACCTCTGTCACCTCCTCGATCGCCATGGAGGCATCGACGGTGGTGACCACACGTTTCAGGTCAAGGTACTTCGCAAACAGCATGAGGAGATGGTCCCCATCGATGTAGCGGCCCCGGTCATCGAACGCCATCATCCTGTCAGCATCGCCGTCGTGGATCACGGCGCACGCAGCCTCCCGTCTCCGCACGATCTCAGGGATGTAGGGGAGATTCGCCTCAAGGGGCTCTGAAGGGCGGGCGAAGTGTCCGGAGACGTTGCAGTTCAGCCCGATGACGGTCACCCCCGCTTCTGCAAGGAGATCGGGGGTGATGACGCTGCCTGCACCGTTGCCGCAGTCGAGCACGGCTGTGATCGGGCGAGCGGGGTTGACTTCGTCCAGGATCGCTTCCCTGTGCGCGGTGACCGCATCGATAGGATACGCGCGCCCCTGCTCCCTCCAGTCCACCCAGTGGGACTTCGTGAGCGCATCCTCGATGACCGCCTGCTGCCCGGGGTTGAACGCTGAACCGTCTGGATTGAGGAGCTTTAATCCGTTGTATGACTCGGGGTTGTGTGAGGCGGTGATCATGCACCCTGCATCCATGCCGCGCGCCGCGTAAGCGACCGTCGGCGTGGGAGCGATGCCGCAGGTCCGGACGGTTGCACCGGCCGAGAGCATACCGGCGATGACTGCGTGTTCCAGCAGTTCGCTGGTTGTGCGGGTATCCCTGCCCACGACGATGCCAGGTGCGCCACCTGCGGTTGCCGATCCGACACAGAGTGCCAGATCAACGAGATCTTGCCCAAACTCCCGCCGGATCCCGGAAGAGCCGAATAGCATACTCCCATATAGCCCTTTATCCTTAAAAAAAGGTATTCATCGCCCGTATGGGCACCAGTGTTCGAGATTCATCAGGCAGCTGACTCCGGCGGCTGACGGGCCGAGGAAGATCATCCTCTTCTTCCCCAGATGATCATCGATACAGGCGACACCCTCATCCGATGTCATGCCGTCGCCGGTGACAAGGATCAGATCCGCAGCTTCTGGCGAATCAACGATCTGGCGGGCGAGGGCGCGCTCGAGCACCGGCATCGGGCCAAGGAGGTATACGCGTCTCCCGGCGACCTCGCGAGAGAGGTCTGCGAGGCAGGGGGCGTAGCAGTCGGGGGTGCAGGCCTGATATTTTCGCGACAGACAGAAGAACGCCGAGACGGCGTTGATGATCGCTATCGCCGCCCCTCGTTGCTTTGGGTCGTTGAGCGGTGCGCCGTACATGAAGGAGATCCGGGTATCGGCCCGAATCGGGTTGTTCGTAACGAACCATCCGCTCTTTCCGCCGAACTGTGCCTCCATGCAGACCCCTCGAGGGTACTGGCAGACATCGGTATCGTAGTTCACCGAGAGGGAGACGATGCCGTCTTCGCACCCGCTATCTTCCAGGATCTTTTCAAGTTTCTTAATTGCCTCGCATAAAAGAGTCATGATTCCTCCTGAGCATCCTGTCTGCAGAGGATCACCCGTATGGGCGATCCATCCGCACCCTTGAGCCGTAGTGGTAGTGCTATCATCGTATATATCCCCCCCGGTACACCGCCGAGATCGAGCAGTTCGAGTATGATCATCCCGCGCTCAAGCAGTCGGCGGTGGACCGATCCGTCACCCTCAAACGCCTCGATCGATGGGGCATCAGTTCCGATGCAGGTGATCCCGGTATCGGCTATGAGGTCTGCCGCCTCGATGGAGAGGGCCGGGTATTCGGGTTCAAACTCCTGGCGCTCGGAGAACCAGGTCTTCAAGAGGAGCGCCCCGGCTCCAGGCAGGCGGCCGGTGAGGTGATGGGGCTCTATGGCCGTCCCTGCATCGGTGCAGTCGAGCACCTCCGCCGGTCCCATCAACGTCGTGAGGGGGATCTGATCGACTGTCTCTCCCCCTTCCAGGTAGTGCGACGGGGCGTCGATGTGCGTCCCGGTATGGCTCCCAAGCGTCATCTCGGTCACGCGGTACTGCCCCGTGTCCACCTCACGGAACCGTGGCCTTATATCCCCGGGGTAGAGCACGGTATCCTCAGAGAGGTAACGGGTGATATCGTAGATCTTCACGGATCCTCTCCTCTCCATCCGAACTGCCCGATCAGCGGCACGAAACAGACGCCACCGAGAGATGTGCGCTCCACCCGGCCTTCGTGTTTGACGAGTTTGATGAGGTCCTGGCAGTCCC
>JAAZOW010000117.1 GCA_012797575.1 Methanomicrobiales archaeon
GCACCATCATCGAACGTGAAGAGAACGCCATGTTTCACACCCGCAGGTGTTGGGGCGGTCCCCTGGTTCTTGATCGTCGCCTTGAGTGTCACCGCACTCCCCGGAGCCGGGTCTGCCGGCTCCCAGGAGATATCGGTCACGACGAGGTCAGGCCTCCCGGAGGAATCCGGGACGGTGGGGGTCGGCGTTGGTGTCGGCGATCCGGTGGACGTCACCCTCACGTTCTGGAGAGTAACCTGGCCGGCCGGAACCGTGTTTGCGATCGTCACGCCGGTTGAACCGACAGGGAAAGTCTTTGAGACGATCTCCATATCCTTCACCGTAACCCTCTGGGTGCTATAGCCTTCGATCAAGAACGGCTTTGCGGCATCAGAGACGATCTGGCCAGAGAAGACTGCGTTCTTGTTCTCCTTCGCCCAGACAAGCGTCTCCACGCGGTCGCCTGATGCATAGATGTTCACTTCAGCGTTGTCGAACTGACCATTTGTGCCGCCGAGGCTTGAACCCTTACCGTTGATGCCGGCCGGGTTCTTCAGGTGGAAGTTTCGGATCTTCACGTTGTTCGCGAGATCGACCTGGAGGCCGTAGCCGTTCGAGTCGATGCTCGTGCAGTTCTCCATCACCAGGGAGGGATTGACCGATCGGCACGGGACACTGTAGTAGCCGGCCGGTGCCCGGTAGGCGAAGTTGGTCCTCCCGACGGCGGTATCTTTCTCGACGCAGTTGTAGAGTTTACCGCCGTTGGTGGTGTAGAACCCGTTCATAGAGTTGCCCTCTGCGACACAGTTTATGAACGTCACATCGGCGTTCGGGGCGTAGTAGCCGCACCCGAAGTAGTGGGTCGACATGTCGCTGGGGTTGTAGGATTTGGTCGGGTAGGGTTTCTGCCCGTTGTTGCGGCTCACACAGTTCTCGAGGACACAGTCAACCTTCTTCGGGTCGAACTCAAAGTGGAACCCGGACTCAAGGGTGCCTTCAGCAAGGCAGTTCTTTACCCGGAGCCCCTCGATGTCGTTTAACTCCGCGAAGTCAAACCCGGTGATCCAGGGATTGAACGCCCCGTACTTGCCGCAGTTGATCGCGCTACAGCTCTCGTAGCGGACATCCTTGATCACCTTGTTCGTCGTTCCCCAGGCGTTGTGGAGGAATCCGTAGGTCCCGGTGTCCACGGCCTTGCAGTCCGTAAACTCTATGTCCTGGAGAGTAGGAGCATATACTGTAGGATCGTGGATCAGGAGAAAGACTGCCTGAATACTCGCATCCGCGGTTCCCGTGACGCCGTGGATCTTCGCGTGGCTTGCGCGGACGGTCACCACACCGAGCCATTTGACGCCACTGCTGTACCCACTTCCCTGGACGTGGAAGCCGTCCAGGGTCACATGCTCACGGTCGACGTTGATACGTCCATCGCGGGTGAATTTCAGATAGGTCTCTGATTCACCTTCCCCCTTGAGAGTCGAGCCTGCTTTTGGAGCAATGATCCCGGCACAGTTGTATGTGCCGCTGGTCAGGAGGACAACACCACCGGATGATGGCAGGGCATTGAGTGCTGCCTGAATCTTCACATGATCATTGACCCCATCACAGACGTAGTTGGCCGATGCCTTATCGGCCGCACTGCTGTCGCTTGCTGCGACGATCGTGGTGGGGGTCGTATCGAGTGCTCCGACGATCGGGACAAGCCCGGCGATCAGGAACACTGCGATTATAAGTTTCGTTGTCCATTTATCTCGCATTATCTCACCTCTCGGGAGATACTGCATTATCTGATACTTGTGATTTAAAATCTTTTCTAATTCGATTAAACTTCAAATATTGTACAAAAAACTAAAATGAGTGTAATTTATGCGTATAACTGCTAAATTATACTTTTTAAGAACCTTTACTGCACTAGGAATGTATATAATCAATACTTAAATTTAATGTATGGGGTACCGGAGAGTGTTCGCCAGGATCGCATACACGGGAGAGTGCTCTGGACGGTCTAACAACTGTCGTATCGGCCATATTTTCCAAAAAATCGAAAAAATTCAAAGAAATTCGCTAGCAATCAGCTGCGATGACGATCAGACACCTGCCGCACCTGCAATGAACAATGACAGGAGTACCTCACTCGCCATGGTGCACCCAGAACCTTCGTGGTTTCAGATAGGGCAAACGGTCGCGGATGAAAGCATTCTGGGCGCTAAACTGTCCTCGACACGACCGCCACGTTCTCAAACGTCACAGCCCCGACGGGGACCGAGTTTGTGAGGATCACGCCGTTGGTATAGGGTGCGAGATTTGCGGAGACGATCTTCATATCCTTGATCAGGACCTTCCGAGTGCTGTCACCATCGATCACAAATGGTTTTGCAGTGCTTGTGGTAATCTGGCCCGAATACTCCACATTTTCGTTATTCCCCGCCCAGATCAGCGTCTCCGCGCGGTCACCCGAGGCATAGATATTCACCACTGAGTTGGCCAACGGCCCTCCATGCGCCCCTCCCAGATTGGTCGCCTTCCCATCGATCCCTGCCGGGTTCTCCAGGTGGAAGTTTTTGATGTGGACATCGTTTGCGAAATCGATCTGGAGGCCGTAACCATTTGAATCGATGCTTGAGCAGTTCTCGAGTATGAGCGATGGGGCTACCGACCGGGTCGGGGCGGCGTAGAACGATGCTGGCTGAATGATGCGGTAGTCCGTCTTTCCGGCGCCGACATCTCTATCGATGCAGTTGTAGAGTTTACCACCGTTTGTGGCATAAAATCCATGCCGACTGTTCCCCTCAGAGTAACAGCTGATAAACGTGATATCCCCCCGGGGAGCGTAGTAGCCGCACCCGAAGTAATGGGTCGACATATCGCTTTCTTTGTAGGGTTTTGTCGGGTAGGGCTTCTGCCCGTTGTTTGTGCTGATGCAGTTCTCGAGGATACAATTTCGTTTCTCAGGATCCCACTCAAAGTGGAATCCTGACTCGAGGTTCCCCTCAGCAAGGCAGTTTTTCACCTGGAGTCCCTCGATATCATTTAGCTCTGCAAAATCAAATCCTGTCACCCAGGGGTTGAATGCCCCAAACCTGCCGCAGTTGATTGCGGCACAATTTTCATACCGAACATTCCTGATGACCTTATTTGTCATTCCCCAGGCGTTGTGGAGGAATCCATAGGTCCCGGTATCGATCGCCTGGCAGTTGATGAACTCAATATCCTCGAGCACCGGTGCATAGATGTCTGGGTCATGGATCAGGAGGAAGACCGCCTGGGTAGTCGCATCAGCAGTTCCCTCGACTTCCAGGACCTTTGCGTGACTCGCGTAGAGGGTTATCACACCAAGCCATCGATCGGTCCCGGTCCCTGGATAGCCCGATCCCCTGACGTGGAAGTTGTAGAGCGTGACTGACTCTTCCGAGACATTGAGCCGCCCATTCCTGCTGAACTCAAGAAACGTAGCATCCGGGCCTTCCCCCTGGAGCATGGTATCTCTGCGGGGATGGATGCTCCCGGCACAGTTGAACGTGCCATCTGAGAGGGAGACCGTCCCGCCCGATGGGGGCAGTAAGTCAAATGCTGCCTGGATATCGCGATGGTCATCGGTGCCGTCACACGTTATGTCGGCCCGGGCCTTTGACGCGGCGCTACTGTCACTTGCCGCGACAGAGATCGTCGGTCCAGGCACCTTCGGGGGTACCACCGGCACTACAGGCAACGGGGTGACCGGCGGGGGTGGGGGCGGTGGAGGATAGGGGGTCGGTACGGGCAGGTAGATGTAGGCAACCAGAAGGGCGGCACCGAGTACTGTCAGGATTGCAATGACGATGGAGATACGTCTGAACCGTGGATCTGGCTTCGTTGTCATGAGTGTACCGACCGTTCTGTTCTCCCTTCAGGCGCATACGTGCGTTTGAGGCCGGAGGGTGCATCCCCGCCTGGACTGGATCGGGTCTGTCAGGATGATCTTTCAAGCCTGATAGATGAGCATGGTGCCGTGATACGATATTCCGGATGCCCGGGACGTCTCAGGCCCGATCCACACCCCCTATGATGCAGAGGTACCACTTAAGGGTTTACCCTGCCTTGCCCTTCAGGAGGGAGGCGATCGGCGGGGTCGGGCAAAGGATAGCAGAGACAGTACCTTGAGGCCTGCCAGGGCACGATCTCCCGGCACCACTCCTTCGGCCTGGACCGGGTTTGGGGCATCTGAATATAGTGTGCCGGAGTATGTGACTCCCTCACTATTTACGACGCACAGAAGCGTCTGCGGTCGGCCGCCTGATGCTGTAAGATCTATGGTCGAGTTGAAGATGCCCGCCCGGATTGTTGAATTTACCGGAAGATCGCTCTCCAGACACCCCAGTACAGCTCCTTTGCCATCGATGCCGGCTGGATCGATCATGGTGAAGTTCTTGATGACGATGTTCTCTGCGCCGCAGGCAAAGAGAGCCCAGCCGTTTGAACCTATACTCCAGCAGTGATCCATTACGAGGGAAGGATCCCTGGCGACCGGCCGAGACTGCAGGATACAGTAGGATATGGCCTTCGTAACATTACCTACAGTCCGACCACGGCCGGTCTCCCTCTCGGTGCAGTTGTATAGGAGCATCCCGTCCGGGTTGCCGATAAAGTAGCCGAATGCACTGTTTCCTTCAGACCGGCAGTTTATCAGGGATGCACCACCCCCCGGGATGTAGAAACCAGATCCAAAGAAGTCAGGATCGCCCACAAGATAGGTCTCAGGATAGGGTTTCCTTCCATTGTCCAGGCTCGAACAGTTGATGAAGACGCAGTCACGCACCTGAGAGTCCCACTCAAAGTGGAACCCTGACTCAAGGCTCCCCTCAGCGGAGGAGTTGCTCACCCTGAGCCCCTCCATGTCGTTTAGCTCTGCGAAATCAAACCCGGTCACCCACTGGTTGAAGGTCCCGTATCCACCACAGTTGATCGCGTGGCAATTCTCATAACGCACGTTTTTGATGGTCGTATTCTCCGATCCCCAGGCGTTGTGAAGGTATCCATAGGTCCCGGTATCGATCGCCTGGCAGTTGGCAAATTCGATATCCTCAAGGATTGGGGCGTAGACGTTCGGATTGTGGAGCAGGAGGAAGACCGCCTGAATACTCGCATCTGCGGTGCCGGTGACGTTGCAGACCCGGGCGTGGCTGGCGTAGATGGTGATGACACCGAGCCATCGACTGAGGTCGAGGGTTGTATCCGTGCTCATATTGGTATAGTTCGTCCCTCTGATGTGGAGATCGCCAAGGGTGACATACTCCTCCGAGACGTTGAGTTGACCATTCTGGCTGAATTCAAGAGATGTCGCATCCGGTCCCTGGCCGATGAGGCTCGTTCCTGCTGCCGGGGTGATGCTCCCCGAACAGTTGAATGTACCGTCCGAGAGGATGGCCGTGCCGCCCTCCGGCAGAGCGGTAAGCGCGGCCTGGACCTCGATATGGTCATCGAAGCCGTCGCAGATGTAATCCGCCTCTGCCATGAACTTCGGGTGGCTGTCGTCTGCCGCAATAAGGAGGGATGCTGCGGTGACGCCCTGAATGAGCAGAAAGCCTGAGATCAGTGCGATGAAGAGAAGGTGAGGGCGCTGCCTCCTGACATCGGGTGGGCTCGTCAGTCTCGGAGATGGGGGTAGCGTCATCGTCTCTCCAGTATACCTGGTACAGGTTCTGTTCTACACGCCAAAATTTGGCCTTGTGGGCTCCGGGTAGCCATGATATAGGTCTGATTACCCGGGAGTTATTGCAATCTTCAGGATGCTCCGACTATCCGGGGTCGCCTGGCCCGGTGCGATCGCAAACGCGGCTCTATTATATCTATCATCTTATAAAAGTAAGGGTATATAATCACCATCAACGCCCATACCGCGCCAGGACCCGGTACCCGGATCGACACTGAAGATCCGGAGAGAGGAACCGGACGCGGTTTGCCCGATCGGCCGGGGATATGGACTGTCGGTGGAATTGTATATATTCAAATACAATATTTACGTAGCCTATGTCCAGAAAGAGGGAAGTCACCATCGGGGTCACCATCAACCTCGAGAATTATGAAAACCTGCGCCTTGAGGTCGAGGGCAGTGTGGAGACCCGCGAGGATGCAGACGACCTTATCACATTCCTTGACGGGATGCTTGCCAGGTTTGGGCGCGGCGATCCAGCGACCGCTGATCGGGTGGATACATACCGGCGGCGCGTTCTAGCGCTCCGTACCTCAGGACCACCGGGGCAAGGTGCAACCCTGGCACCAGAGGTAGAGGATGCCGCTACGTCGGCGGCACCAGTGACTGCTGAGGTAGCGCCAGCACAGCCAGCGGGGGGAGGTGACACCCCGCTGGTCGGTATCGATGAGATGGTAACCCCGTCGGCGCCGGAGCACTCTGGGGCGCATAAAGAAGTCCGGGAGGGAGCCCTGGAAAGGCCGACCCCGATCCCGGAAGAAGCGGTGCCGCGCCATGAACCCGCCAAAGCGGAGTCATCCGTAGCCTCCGCTGAAGATGTATGCGAGATATGCGGATCCGAGGTGACGAAATCACAGGCAAAGCTATCCCGACTTTTCATGGGCAAGACACTCTGCAAAAAGTGTATGGAACAACCCTGAATCCTTCTATGAAGGTATAGCACTGGAATCACAATCGGGAGGTTATATATACTGTAAGTGCCCGAGGATTGTATGGTGAAGAAGAACATGCTCATGTGGGACGAGACGCTCTTCCAGGATCCCGAAGCATTCGAGATCGACTACGTCCCCGAGCAGTTCAACCATCGCGATGCCCAGATACGCGATCTCGCTTTCCAGGTCCGGCCGGGTCTGCGGGGAGGAAGGCCGCTCAACACCATATGCCGCGGCCTCCCTGGCACCGGGAAGACGACGAGCATCCGAAAGATCTTCGCCGAGATCGAGGACGTCTCACAAAAGCTGATCCCCGTCTATGCTAACTGTCAGATCGATAACACTCGATATGCCATCTTTTCACAGATCTACCAGCGAGTCACTGGACGCTTGCCACCGCCATCAGGTACATCGTTCAAACGGGTTCTTGAGTCCATCGCCCGGAACATGCTCCAGGAAGAGCAGGTACTCCTGGTGGCGCTGGACGATGCAAACTATCTCCTCTACGAGAATGAGATCAACCGTGTTCTCTATCCCCTGCTCCGTTCCCATGAAGTCTACCCTGGCCTTAGAATAGGCGTGATCGCCATTGTAAGCGACATGACCATCAGCCTCCAGAGTGCGGTGGATGCGCGGGTGGCATCGGTTTTCCGCCCCACGGAGATCTATTTCCCTCCGTACTCTGAGGAGGAGATCCGCGGCATCCTTGAAGAGCGAATTCTCCAGGGGCTCTATCCGAACGTCCTTCGTTCAGGGATCTTCGATCTCGTGGTGGAGCAGACGATGAAGAGCGGTGATCTCCGCGTCGGCATCGATCTCATCAGACGGGCAGCCTTAAACGCTGAGAGAAGCGCTCGCCGTTCCATCGAGCGGGAGGATGTCTGCAAGGCCTATGAGATATCCCGATACCTGCATCTTGCGTTCTCACTGCGTGCGCTCAAGGCCGAGGAGATGGAGTTGTTGCGGCAGATTGCGGAGATATCGATGCAGGCAGAACAGGAGATGAGTGCCGGCGAGGTACATCGTCTCGTGCAAGAGCAGATGGGGATCGGGTATACCAAGTACTATGAGACGATCAAAAAGTTTGATGCAATGCGAATTCTCAACCTTCATTACCGCCAGGGAAAAGGAAGAACTCGGCTGATCAGTCTTCGTTACGATCCTGAGCGTGTACTGGAGCACCTGCAGCAGGAACAGACGATTTGAAAATCCTTATCTGTTCTGCCACCGCCTGTACTCTGATGAGGTTTTCCATATGCTCAGCGTGAATGAACTGGCACTGGACATTTTTGACGAACTCTTCGAATATGCCGAAGATTACAATGTCGCCCCACATGAACTTGACAACGGTGCACGCATTGTTGACTGCGGCGTCCGCACTCCTGGAGGCTACCAGGCAGGGAGGCGGTTTACCGAGATCTGCATGGGTGGGCTCGGTGAGGTGGATACCGTCATGGGGCGGGTCGGGGATGTTCCTATCCCATTCATCGAGATCCGCACCGACTTCCCGGCCATCGCATGCCTCGGCGCCCAGAAGGCCGGCTGGACAGTCAACGTCGGCAAGTACTTCGCCATGGGTAGCGGCCCTGCGCGGGCGCTCTCCCTGAAGCCAAAGCACACCTACGAGGTCATCGATTACGAAGACGAGTTTGACTACGCGGTCATCGCACTTGAGAGCGATCACCTTCCGAATGCCGATGTCATGGAAACGATTGCCGACGCATGCAACGTGGACGTTGCCAACACCTGCGCGGTCGTCGCTCCCACGGCATCGATCGTCGGTTCGATCCAGGTCGCTGGCCGTTGCGTTGAGACTGCGGTCTACAAACTGAATGAACTCGGGTTTGACACAAAGAAGATCGACGCTGGTATCGGCCATGCCCCGATCGCCCCTGTCAAGAAGGATGGCACGAGGGCGATGGGTAGCACTAATGACGCCACGATCTATCATGGGAGCATCATGCTGACGATGAACGCCCCGGAGATAAAGGATTACCTTGACAGGATCCCGAGCAACACATCCCGAGGGTACGGGAAGCCGTTCTACGATATCTTCAAGGAGGCCAACTTCGACTTCTACCAGATCGACACCGCGCTCTTCTCTCCGGCCGAGGTGGTCATCAACGAGCTCTCTGAAGGCGTTGTCTATCATGTGGGAGCCGTCAACCCTGAAGTGACACTGAAATCCTTCGGATTCGTCTAACCCCTCTCATCTTTTTCTGGTTGGCCCGGCACATGTCTACGATCTCCTGTACTCGAGCTCGCTCTGTCCTTCCGGGAGGGGGGGATGTCTCTGGTGTGGCGGGCTCAGGGGCGAGTCAGGCACTTATACGGACGCCTGAAGTTCGGCTCCAAACCGCATCCCCTATGGCTGTGGGACATGAGACCACCCGGAGATGGAGGGCCGGGAGAGGAGGCCGGTCGGGGCGAGCTCCCTTGCGAGGAATTCGCCGTCTGAACGGAGCCTGGCTGGACCTCTTCACCCACATCTCCGGGCGGTAACGCTCACTCTTGCGGGGCAGAGCGAGAAGGCCCCAGGATGCGTTTTGAAACAATACATTTTTCTTCTCCTTCTTCCAATACGTTGTACCTGTGTTGCGAGAACCAAGCAACCGGAGTGTGCAATCTGTTGCTGTAGGGCAAGAATTGCCCGAAGAGGGTAATCGAGCGCCTGTGGAGATCCGGTAAGTCCCTCCGGGGCAGGGTCGCCGACAGCTGGGAAGCCCCGCCCGCGAGCTGGGGTAGTTCACCCATCATGGTGCGAAATGCTATAGGGCATCCACGGGCCTGTGGTCTAGCTGGTCATGACATCGCCCTTACACGGCGAAGGCCTCCGGTTCGAATCCGGACAGGCCCATCGATTTTGGAGGATTGCGGACAGGGTTCCGGAGAACGGATTGCACCCCCGCCCCTATCCGCATAGAAGGGCTCATCTCTCTGGTGATGGATCTTCAGGCATCGAAGCCTATATACAACTGAAGGATGAAGCACTGTCGGTGAACACCGTGAAGTTAAGTGCAAGGAACCAGTTCCCGGGAACGGTAAAGCATATCGAGACTGGTATGGTCATCGCTGAGGTTATCATCGCGCTGGACGGTGGCGGTGAGATCACCTCGGTCATCACCAAGAAGGCCGCAGAGAATCTCGGACTTACCGTCGGCAAGAAGGTCTATGCCGTGGTCAAGTCGACAGAGGTCATGGTCGCTACCGATTGAGCATTCGTATGGGGCGGGCTGCCTCACCATCCCCACCCCCCAGGAGCGGAGCGGTCTGTTACAGCCTTGAATCTGCCGAGAGCGCGGGGTGAGAGTTTCTTCAGAGCCCGTACGCCTCTCAGGACCGCCATGGAAGCCGGCAAGGGATGCAGAGGATCCAGCGGTTCCGGATGAAATCGGGAGCGTCTCCCAAACCCCTTCGTTTCCACTGGAAATTATGACAAATCCCCTGCGGGGGCTATCCTGGACAGAAACGCAGTCTCTTCTGACCGTTTCCACCGCCGGCGAGTGTCGCACCTTCCCTACGACCGGGGCCCCCACAAGGCAAAATGAGTGATCCGATCCAGTTCACGGGATCGTGTGCGTGAGTGCCGGGATGGTGCTCTGGCTGGAGAAAGTCTCTTCGTGGCCATCCGGGAACCTGACCACAGCCTTCTTCGGCGAGAAGTCGGCCTGTACAAGCGGCGCGAACCAGTAGCGATCGAGCATCGCCTGCGCCCCGGTGAGGTCGAGTGCCGGTGTAGAGTAGACAACCCCATCATCGGTGTTCTGGACCTTTGCAAATCCCAGGACCGAGAACTCGGCGACATTGCTCTTGGCCGAAGTCACCGTTACGGGCGCTCCGGATGCTTCTTCGAGCGCGGATTTCAGCTCCTGCTCGGGTTCTGCGATCTTGAAGAAGACTGCGATCCTCTCGATCCACGAGAGCGTGTAGTCGAAGGTGATATCTGCATCTCCATCCTCATCCACGAGTATCAGGAGCCCATCAGCACTGAAGGCACCTGCCGGAGCTACCACGAGTGTCAGGATCAGGAGGGAGGCGACTAGGATTCCGTGTTTCATCCCCATACCCCACATTTCTTATGATTACTTTCGATTGCGAACTACCCCGTGCTCATCGGTGCGGGGTTTCCCGGCTGTCGGCGATCCTGTCCCGGAAGGGCTTCCTTCTCTTCGGGCGGTTCCTGCCCTACAGCAGATTGCATATTCCAGTTGCTTGGTTCTCGCAACACAGATACCTCCTGTTAAGAGGAGAGAGAAGAAAAATCTATCGTCTCGAAGCAGGAGTGAGGAGTCCCCGGACCTTTCACCTCATAAGATAACGCAAGGCGAAGCGGCTCTGCTCCCATCCCGCCATCAGTGCACCCGTAGCCAGAGGTGCAGATCCCGGTAACTGTGAGTCTCTGGTGGCATCTCCTTGAAGAGGAGGAACTCGATCCTGTTTGTATCCGGATCCATAATCCGGAAGGTGTAGGGCTGCTCCACGGTCTGGTCATATGGCACCGTGACGGAGAACTGGTCAAGGAGCATTGCCGAGGTGATCGCCGTCTGGTTGGTTACACCATCAAACTTGGCCTGCACTGCAAACGTCTGCACCGTATAGGTGATATCCTGTCTCTCGTGGTTCCCGATCCCGATGATGACGGTCTGTGGAGTCCCGGCCATGAATTCCGTTGGGTAATCGGCCGCCTTCCCCCCCGGTCCGAGGATGTAGAACTCAGTGAACGCATCCCCCTCCCCCGGCGTCAGGATGATGAAGATCGTTGCCCCGGCAGCGATGAGGACGATAGCGATGAGTGCAATACTCAGGATCTGCTCCATCCAAGGCTTAGAGTGGTCAGGAGCCTCTGCGGGGAGTGTGCCGGCAGCGCCACCGGATGCTGCAGGGGCGAGATTGGTCCCGGTGTGGGCCGATGTACTGAAGGCGGGGAGGATCATATCTCCGCAGTCCCGGGGTCTATTGAGTTCGGGCGGCATCCTGCTGACTCATACAGGGTCATGGTTATATATACATTCCTGATTGGCTCCCTGCTGGGCCAGCGCGCTCCTCTTGAGGGGTCCGGACTCCTACCCCGCTCCCAGAAAATTTCTGTACCTGACCATCACGACAACCCCGAAAAACCCGATCGCTGCGAGCATCAGATACGACTCCGGTCCGGCCCCGACCATCAGGATACTCTCTGAGATGCCGGTCGTCCAGGCGTAGAGAGAGGCGAGGATGAGACCCACAAGGAGCGGGATAGCCACGTGGATGAGCATGCGCCCGAGTCTGGAGAGGTCGCGGCCGAAGGTGTAGCCTGCAGCGAGGGCGATGCCGATCGACGCAAAGAGAAATATCCACTCCGAGAACGAGGATATCTCAGCCAGGATGGCGTTGCCGAAGTAGTTGGTGAACTCGCGCGGCGTGTAGGGGCCGAGGAGCGGGAAGTACCAGGCAACCGGTGACGCCCACATCGTATCGAGGATCTGGTGGGAGGCGACGCCTATGGTGGTGGCGA
>JAAZOW010000073.1 GCA_012797575.1 Methanomicrobiales archaeon
GAGGCTGCGTGTGATCAGGTCTATAATCTGGGCGGGGATGGTGCAGTGCTGCCGCAAGGAGAGAGTGAAATCTGAGTACCTGCCGTGGTTTGGGTGGTGGATGGGAAAGGCGGTAGGAGAGGTGGAGGAAGGGTTCGCTAGACGTTATCAGAAGGTTTGCATCAAAACTGCCACAGCGAAACCTAAAAAAATGGTCAGGCTCTCCTCCTCACCAGGAGGAGAGACACCCCGAGTGCCATGACCGCCACCCAGGCCGGGAATGGGGTGGGTGGCGGTGTCGTCGGGGTGGTTGTGCCGGCTGGGGGTGTCGTCACATCCGCCGGAGGTGTTGTCACGGTACCGGTGGACTCCTGCGTTGGCTCGGTGGCGCCAGGGGATTTCCCGGTTGCGGTGATAGCGAAGAGACTGAATCCCTCAGGATTTGCTGTGAAGATGGCGTTGCCATTCTCCTCGCCGAGCACCTCGATTGAGACCTCCTGCCAGCCGTCATCGGTGAGACGGAAGAATTCGACTCCATCTTTAGTGCAGCTTTGCGCCGCAAGCCAATCGGTCGGCACCGCAAACCGGAACTGGACGGTGCTGAGGTCCTCCTCTGCTGCTCTGTAGAGTGTCGCCTCAATGTACTGGTAGACCGTGCCGGCCGGAGGTTTCGCGTCCCGTGGGAGCGAGCCCTTTGCCATGGTCACCATGACGTCTTTGATCGGGTTCTTCGCGGTGAAGGTGATCGCCGAGACGGCTGTCCTGTCCATCGATATGACTGCACGGTCGCCGACCTTGAGGTTACTTGCCGCACCGACCGATGTCAGGGTGCCGCTGCCACCGCCGCTGCTGCTCCGGGATTGGGTGGGCTGCGAGGGTGCAGAGACGCTGGCTAACCCGAAGACTGAGAACCCGTTCGGGGAATTGGCCTCAAAGATCAGGTTGCCGCTGGCATCGGTGCCAGTGAGTCTTGTTGTAAGGATCTCATGGGTGCCGTCATCTGCGAACCGGATGATCCGGACCATGCTTGCGTCACCGGCGTGGTCGGCGACCCACCCAGGGCTGACGCTCATCCGTATGGTGGCGTCTGCGATGTCCCGGGTGTTCTCGAGTTTTGTCCTCACGATGCTCAGGGTATACGCAACATCGATAAGGTTCAGCCCGCTGTCGGAGGCGGCGAGCTGGAAAGCGCTCCGTGCATCGGGGGCGACGTCCTGTGAGACGGTCGTTGTGAGGCTGGCTTCCGCCGGGAGATGGGTCAGGCTCGCCGAGATGGAGGCGTTGACTGCACCGACCGTATCGAGTTTCGTGACGATCGGTTTCGTATCAAGCCGGATCTTTGTGACCGTTCCGGTGATTGTGCCGCCTTCATCCTTGGCGGGCACTTCATCCGTCTCGATCGTCAGGGTGTAGGCCTCCTGCGGGATGGTGATGGTGGTTCCTGCTACCTGAGCTCCTGAGATGTCGATGCGGACACGAGACTTGCCGTCATCACCCGTGGTCACGTTGCAGCCGGGGATCTCGAGGGATACGTCCGTTGTCTGGTCGCCCTGCGGCAGTGAGGTCACGACCAGGATGACGGTGGCTGCGTACATATTATCGCCGCTCGTGCCGGGGTCGTAGCTCTGGAGTCGGGCTTCGTTTGCCCCGTCCTGGAGAGCACCTGTCACATCATAGACCGAGAACCCAAGTTGCGGGTCTGCCTGGTAGTCTGTCCAGAATCCAGCATACTCCTGGTCATTGAAGAAGAACTTGCTCTTACCGGCATCGCCGGCAGAGTAGAGGATGGCAACCGCCCGGGCGCTCAGGATATCGTCGGTATCAACGTTCGTGAAGGGCGCATA
>JAAZOW010000111.1 GCA_012797575.1 Methanomicrobiales archaeon
CCGAATCTACGAGAGCGAGAGATTTCGATGCCTTAATCCCGGCACGGATCTACAGGTAACCTCAGGCAACAGGATCCTCTACACCCCGCCCGACGGGGGGGCGGATCCGAGTCCGGTCTGCATCGGATCGCACGCCAGGAGATCAACCCATGCTGCGACTGGAAGACATCAAGAAAGATGCTGCCGTCAGCGGTATCGAGCCCGGCCAGATCGTGCGTATCATCACGACCGAGCCAGTCGGCGAGAACGCGTTGACGGTCTATTACCGAACCGACGACGGACAGGTGAAAGAGCAGATGCTCTTCCGCTCAAGCGAAGCCGCGCTCTCCCTTGCAGAGGCTGGGCGGCCGTGGGCGTTTGACGCACCCGGCGAGGAGTTCAAACTCGCCGCGGAGGCCTGCCGGATCGACCTCGCCTACCTCTTTGACCCAATGATGGCGATCCATACATCGAACGTCGAACCGCTCCCCCACCAGATCACGGCCGTCTACCAATCGATGCTACCCAGGCAGCCGCTCCGGTTTGTCCTTGCGGATGATCCCGGTGCGGGAAAAACGATCATGGCCGGTCTTTTGATCCGCGAACTCCTGATGCGGGCGGATGCCGAGCGGATTCTGATCGTTGCGCCGGGGAGCCTTGTGGGACAGTGGCAGGATGAGATGTATGAGAAGTTCGGCCTTGAGTTCACCATCTTCTCCCGCGACCTCATGGAGCAGTCTCCCGGCGGCAACCCGTTCGACGACCATTCCCTCCTGATCGCCCGGCTCGATCAGCTCTCCAGGAGCGAGGATCTTCAGGAAAAACTCGATCGGAGCCGGTGGGATATCGTCGTGGTGGATGAGGCGCACAAGATGTCGGCGACCTACTATGGCTCGAAGGTGAACCGGACAAAGCGGTTCAAGCTCGGGGAACTGCTCGGCAAGCGCACCCGCCATCTGCTCCTGATGACGGCGACGCCGCATAACGGCAAAGAGGAAGATTTTCAGCTCTTCCTCTCCCTGCTGGACTCGGATCGGTTCTACGGGAAGTTCAGGGACGGCGCCCATAAGGTGGAGTACCGGGATCTGATGCGCCGGATGGTGAAAGAGGATCTCCTGAAGTTCGATGGGACGCCTCTTTTCCCTGAGCGGATAGCGGAATCGGTCAACTACACCCTCTCTGATGCTGAGGCCGCCCTCTATGGAGAGGTCACGCGGTATGTCAGGGAGGAGATGAATAAGGCCGACCGGATCGAGAACAACTAGCGGAAGGGAACGGTCGGGTTTGCCCTCACGGGGCTGCAACGTCGGCTGGCATCGAGTCCGGAGGCGATCTACCAGTCCCTGAAACGCCGCCGCGAGCGGTTGAGCCGCCGCATTGAGGAGGTGAAACTCGATGCACGCGGCCGGGAAGTCGCCGGGACGCTCTATGATCTGCGGGCCGACGACGTATGGGATGCCGACGAGGAGATGGCGGCCGACGAGTACGAGGAGTATGAGGAGAAGATCGTCGATCAGGCCACCGCCTCACGGACGATCCGCGAACTGGAGGACGAGATCCGGATCCTCAAAGGGCTGGAGGAACAGGCGCGGGGGGTCGTCCGGTCGGGGAAGGACCGGAAATGGGAGGAACTCTCAAGGTTGCTTCAAGATACTCCTGATATGCATGAGGCGGGCGGGCGGCAACGGAAGCTGATCGTCTTCACCGAGTATAAGGATACTCTCCGGTACCTGGCGATGCGGATTCGTGGGTTGCTTGGCTCTGATGAGGCGGTCGTCACGATTGACGGCGGTGACCGGCGGGAGGAGCGGCGAAAGAAACAGGAGATGTTCCGAAACGATCCCACCGTACGGATACTGGTTGCCACTGATGCGGCCGGGGAGGGCGTGAACCTGCAGAACGCTCATCTGATGGTGAACTACGATCTGCCGTGGAATCCGAACCGGCTGGAACAGCGGTTTGGCCGGATTCATCGTATCGGGCAGATCGAGGTCTGCCGGCTCTGGAACCTGGTGGCGTCCGAGACGAGGGAGGGCGATGTCTACCAGCGACTGCTCCAGAAACTGGAGACGGTGCGGCAGGCGCTCGGGGGGAGGGTCTTTGATATCCTCGGGGAGGTCTTTTGCGAGCGGAGCCTCCGAGATCTCCTGATCGAGGCGATCCGGTATGGTGACGACCCTGAGGTGCGGGCACGGCTCCAGCAACGGGTGGAAGGGGTTCTTGATACCGATCGGTTACGGCTCCTCATGCAGCAGAACGTTCTCTGCGAAGAGGTGATGGATGAAGAAAGGTTGTTTGCGCTCAGGGCAGATATGGAGAAGGCTGAGGCACGGAAACTTCAGCCCCACTTTGTCAGGGCGTTTTTTTCCCGGGCGTTTCGGGAGTTCGGAGGGGATCTCAAGGCGCGGGAGCCGGGACGGTGGGAGATCACCCATGTGCCGGCGGCGATCCGTGAGCGGGACCGGCAGATACCGGGGCGTGACCACCGATACCCGCAGTCGGTGCTGAACCGCTATGAACGGGTCTGTTTTGAGAAGGAGTATGTCCGGTTGATCGACCGGATGGGGACGCCTATGGCCGAGCTTATCCACCCTGGCCACCCGTTGATGCAGGCAGTGACCGATCTTGTTCTGGAGGCGCATCGGCCGAAACTCCGGCAGGGGACAGTGTTCGTGGATCCAAACGATCCCGGAACGACGCCACGGGCGCTCTTCATCATCGATCATGCGATACGGGATGGGAACGATGAGTCCCGGATGGTATCGCGGAGGATGCAGTTTGTCGCGATCGATCCAGAGGGACGGACAGAGAACGCGGGCTGGGCACCGCACCTTGATCTTCAACCGATCGGGGAGGAAGAGCGAAGACTGGTTGCCGATGTCCTTGCGTCACCGTGGGTCAGCACGGATCTCGAACGGTTGGCCCTTGCTCATGCAACCGAACATCTTGTGCCGGAGCATTTTGCCGGGGTGAAGGAACGGCGGGAGCGGATGGCCGACCGAACGATGGCGGCGGTGCAGGCGCGGCTTGTGAAGGAGATCAATTACTGGTCCGACCGGTACCTGAAACTCCAGGGCGATCTGCAGGCGGGAAAAGAGGTGCGGATGAACCTTGAGAACGCTCGCCGGACGGTGGATGAACTTACGGTGCGTCTTGAGCGGCGGCGAAGCGAGCTTACGGCGATGCGCCATGTCATATCGGCGACGCCGGTGATCGCCGGGGGTGCGCTGGTGATCCCGGCAGGGCTGCTTGCGGCACGCCGGGGAGAGGAGACGGGGGTTGATGCGGCGGCCCGGAGGCGCGTTGAAGCGGTGGCGATGCGGGCGGTGATGGAGGCAGAACATGCTCTTGGTCATGGTGTGGTCGATGTCTCGGCGGAGAAGTGCGGCTGGGATGTTACGGCCTATATGCCGGAGGCCGGGGGTGCGGCGCGGCATATCGAGGTGAAGGGGCGGGCGAAGGGTCAGACGACCATAACGGTCTCGCGCAACGAGATCCTCTACGGGCTCAACCAGGCTGATAAGTTTGTGCTTGCTATCGTACTGGTGGACGGCGATGAGTTTGAGGGGCCGTTCTATGTCAGGGAGCCGTTTGACCGCGAGCCGGGCTGGGCGGTGACGGGCGTGAACCTGGATCTTGCGGCTCTTCTTCTGCGGGCGGAGCGACCATGATGTGCGGGGATGAACTCTCCACCCTCCTCGCCCGTTTTGAGGGGCTGCGGGTTGACTTCAAAGAGGAGGTGAGCGTAAGCCTTTACCGGCTCCTGTCTGCGTTTGCAAACACCGCAGGTGGGGTTGCCGTCATCGGTGTCCGGGACAGTGATCATGCGGTTGTCGGGCTCGATCTCAGAAATAACGCCGTTAAAAAGCTCACCGATAGCGTGACCGCACGGCTCGGTATTCACCCGGTTATCGAGATCCATGAGGTCGGGGGGAAGTCCGTCGTCACCGTCGCCATCGGCCGGAGCCGTGTTCCGGTTGCTTTTGATGGGCGGTATTATACCCGCGTCGGCGATACGACCCGCGAGATGTTCCCAGAAGAACTCAGGGAGTACTTTGGGCGGAGCATCGAATGGGACGGTATCATCGGGCCGTACTCGCTTGATGATATCGATGAGGAGACGGTGAAGCGCTTCCTTGTGCGGGCAAACGCGGCAGGCCGTCTTTCGACCGTCGATCCGGCGGAACCGGTCGAGACTGTCCTCTCCCGCCTCGGGCTTATCCGAGACGAAAGGATCAGCAACGGCGCAATCGTTCTCTTCGGGAGAGATCCCGAACGCTACTTCCAAAACTGCATCCTCAGGATCGGGTGGTTCAAGCGGGCCGATATCATCATCGGCGACCACGAGATAGGAGGGAACCTCTTTTCTCAGTTCGAGGAGGGCGAGCGGGTCATCAGGCAGTACCTCGGTGTCAGGTACGATATATCGGAGGAGGCGATGCAGGAGTCTTTCCAGAGGAGGGAGATATGGGACTATCCGCTTCCGGCGATACGGGAGGCTCTGCTCAATCTTCTCATCCACCGCGATTACTTCAACAACACGGTCCAGACCCAGATCCGGATCTTCGACGATCATATCCGGTTCCATAATCCCGGCCATCTGCCCGAGGGCGTCACCGTTGATATGATCTTAAAAGAGCACTACACCTACCACCGTAACCCAAAAATTGCCGATATCTTCTACCGCGCCGGGCTCATCGAGCGTTACGGCTCAGGGGTCGAGCGGATCATCGCGGCATTCTACGATGCCGATATGCCGCCCCCTGAGTTCTCCAGCATGCCGCTCGGGTTCATCCTGACGATGAGGAAGGACATGCTGGACGAGAGTTCTCTTTGTGAGATGGGACTGAACGACCGGCAGGTTCTCGCGGTGAAGTGGATCAAGGAGAAGGGGAGCATCACGAGCGGAGAGTATCGGTCGCTCACAGGGATCTCGGCAACGATGGCACTCAAGGATCTTAAGGCTCTGATTAATCTTGGGATTTTAGAGCGAGTAGGTGCATCGAAGAGGGAGACGAGGTATGTTCTGCGGAGAGGCGAATATGGTGTGTGATACCACCATGTGGAGTGAGGGTATTTCAGGGCGTTTTGGCCGAATAAAATCCGCTCCTGTTCCAGACAGGATGAGGTACCATACAGGGTGTGGATAAAGTGTGGATAAAGTGTGGATGGAAAGCGGATGCAGATTGCAAGCAGGCGGATCGGGGATGGGGCAGGTGATGTTCGATGAGCAATGAGCACGGAGCGATTCGGACACCAAAGAAATTGATCGAGACGGCGCTGCCGCTCGATGAGATCAATGCGGCTTCGGTGCGGGAGAAGTCTATCCGGCACGGCCATCCATCGACCCTTCACCTCTGGTGGGCGCGGCGGCGCGGACGGATGAAGATACCCGATGAACGGTGTGCCTGCCTGCTACGGGAGCCGGGGCGCGAGGTAGAGGAGCATCCGGCGTGGATAGAACCGGTGGTGGGGTGAGGGGCGAATTGGATGCTATACCGGGCGATTTCACCGTTCTGCTCACCGATGTGAAGGAGCGAATCCTCGCGGCACGGACCAGGGCAGTTCTGGCGGTCAATGCCGAACTCGTCCGGCTCTACTGGGAGGTGGGCCGGATCATTCACGAGCGGCAGAAAACCGAGGGGTGGGGGGCTGCGGTCATCCCACGCCTTTCTTCGGCGCTGAAGAACGAACTGCCGGAAGTAAAGGGCTTTTCAGAGCGAAATATCAGGCAGATGCTCGCCTTCTTCCGCGAGTACCCGGAGGTAGGTGATGGAATTGTGCCACAGGTGGTGGCACAAACGGCAGGGGCGTCTTGTGAGGTACGGGTGTTATGTGGATGAAACGCGAATTTGTGACAGTGTATGAACAGAGGGGACATGTATGACGGGGGATGAGCGCGACACAATCCGGACACCAAAGAAACTGATCGAGGTGGCGTTGCCGCTCAAAGAGATCAATGCGACCGCGAAGCGGGAGAAGTCGATCCGGCATGGCCATCCTTCAACCCTCCACCTCTGGTGGGCGCGGCGGCCTCTTGCGGCGGCGAGGGCGATTTTGTTTGCGCAACTCGTGAACGATCCCGGCTACGAGCGGGAGCTGGCCGAGGTGGAGCGGAAGCGGCTCTTTGAACTTATCAAAAAACTCATCCTCTGGGAGAACATCTGCCGCTACCTCTACCTTCTCAGGCTTCAGAGCCGTGATGTCCTGAGGCGGACAATCGAGGCAGGGGCTGACACAAAAGACTATTTCAGATTCGAATCCGCGGAGTTTGAGGGAGAATGAGAGCTCAGCATGCAAAACCTTTCCTCAAATGGGCCGGTGGAAAGAGACAGCTACTGGACGAACTCGATACGCGGCTCCCCCCGGGGGTGAGGGAAGGCAAGATCAAGACGTACATCGAGCCGTTTATAGGCGGGGGAGCGGTATACTTCCACGCAAACAACATCTACACCTTTGACGCGTGCCACATCTACGACATCAACGCAGAGCTCATGCTAGCGTACACCGTCATCAAAAACGACATCGAAGACCTCATCACCACACTCCGGGGCGTGGAGATCGAGTACCTGAGCCTGGACTCTGAGGGGAGGAAAGAGTGCTTCTACAGGATCCGTAGTCGGTACAATGAGACGAAGCACTCGATCCGGTGGGATACCTACAGCAAAGACTGGATCCTGAGGGCGGCGGACCTCATATTCCTCAACAGAACCTGCTTCAATGGACTGTTTCGGGTCAACTCAAAGGGCGAGTTCAACGTGCCCTTCGGCCGGTACAAAAACCCTACAATACTGCACGAGGAGGTACTGCGAAGCGACTCGCTCATCCTCGAGAATACAACCATACACCAGGGGGACTTCTCCGACTGCGCCCGGTGGGTCGATGAGGAGACATTCGTCTACTTCGACCCGCCGTATAGACCGCTGAACCAGACATCGAGCTTCACATCATACTCTAAGGATGGGTTCGGGGATGATGACCAGAGGCGCCTTGCTGAGGCGTTCCGCCGACTGGACTCTCGAGGGGCGAAGCTCATGCTGAGCAACTCAGATCCAAAGAACGAAGATCCCAACGATCACTTCTTCGACGACCTCTACTCAGGCTACACCATCGATCGGGTTCCTGCCCGCCGCATGATCAATCGCGATGGCGAACGAAGGGGTGAGATCTACGAACTGATAATCACAAACTACTAAGACCACGTGATCGAGTTCTCGGTATCTCGGGAGGCCAACCTATATCCCCCACACCACCCCCTCCCGGTGTATGCCCACCGGCAGATTGCAGACGGCAACCCTCCCCGCCGACCTCATGGCCGGGATCACCACCGCTCTCGTCGGCATCCCGCAGGCGATGGGGTTTGCCATCGTCGCCGGCATCAATCCAATCTACGGCCTCTACACCGCTACATTCTCGACGGCGATCGCCGCGTTCCTCACCAGCTCCTCCTACCTCAAGGTGATGCTCTCAAACATACTCGCGATCTCGATCTTCTCAATCCTCGCCCCCATCCCGGAGGCCGATATCCCCGCCACCCTCTTTGTCCTGACACTCCTCGTCGGAGTCTTCCAGCTCGCCTTCGGGATCGTCCGGGCCGGCAGCCTAACCCGATTCATATCAAACGCCGTCCTCACCGGATTCATCGTCGGAGGAGCGCTCCTCATCGTCCTCGGGCAACTCGGGAACCTCACAGGACTCGAACTTGAGAGAAACGAGATCGTGATCCTCGCCATCCCCGACCTCCTCCAGCACGCCGGCGATATCGATTCCCGGGCCCTCGCTATAGGCCTCCTCACCATCGGGCTCGTCATCGTATTCCGGAGAATACCTCCCCTCCGCACCGCCGCCCTGCTCCTCCCGATCATCATAACAACCCTTCTGATCCAGATCGCAGAGATCGATATCGCGCTCGTCGGCGACATCAGTGCGGTCCCGGCAGGCCTCCCCGCACCCGCCATCCCCGATCTCGCCCTCGCCTCCGGCCTCGTCGTCCCGGCGCTCGCCCTCGCGATCCTCGGTCTCGTCATGGCTGTCGGGATCACCGAAAAGACCCCCGAACCTGACGGGACCATCGCCGACGTGAACCAGGATTTCCGGGGACAGGGGATCACAAACATCATCGCGAGCCTCTTTCAGTGCGCACCGGCAAGCGGGTCACTCTCGGCGACGGCGCTCAACGTGAGTGCGGGGGCAGAGACCAGGGCGGCAAACATCTTCTCAGGCATCGTCGTCGGACTGCTCATCCTCTTCGCAGGACCGGTCGCAGAACTCATACCCCTCCCAGCCCTTGCTGGCCTCCTGATCCTCATCGGTGTGGAACTCATGTACCGGCCCCACGAGATCCTCTGCATCTGGAAGTACTCCCGCCCGGGCCGCTGGGCAATGATTGCAACCTTCGTATCCACCCAGATCCTCCCACTCCAGTACAGCATCTATGTCGGCGTCTTCCTCTCGCTCGCCATCTACCTCATCACCTCCACCCGGGAGGCCACCGTGGTGCGCCTCGTACCGGCAGGAGAAAACCAGTTCCGGGAAGGAGAGGCACCTTCCCACCTCTCCGATGGAGAGACCGTCATCCTCGCGATCTCAGGCAACGTCTTCTTTGCCACGCTCAGGGCCATCGAGCGATCACTCCCGTCCCCGGAAGGCGCAGAAGGTGCCGTCGTGATCCTCGCTCTCCGGGGGCAGGTCGAGGCCGGGACAGGGCTCTTCCGGATGCTGGAGCGCTACGCCCGGAGGGTTCGCGCCCACAAAAACCGGCTCATCCTCGTCGAGGTCGACCCCGGTCTCCTTGCAGGCCTCAGCGAGACCGGAGCGGCGGAGGCCATCGGCCCGGAGAACATCTTCGTCGCAACACCGATCATCGGCGAATCGATCCTTGAGGCTACCCGATCCATTGGGGGGTAAGGACCCGTCCAGAAAAGTCTTTTTCCAGAAAAACCCCAATACCTCATCCATGTACACGCCCGGCGAAGATCTCACTCCCCCGGCCCGTATCGCGATCGTCGGCGCGGCGGTCGTCATCATCCTCGCCGGGATCCGGGTAGCCACGCCGATCCTCGGTCCGTTCCTCATCGCGATCTTCTTCGCCATGATCACCGCACCCGTCATGGCGTGGCTGACACGCCGGAGGGTGCCGCCGGCCCTCGCCGCCGGGGTGGTGGTGACGGGACTCATCAGCATCCTCACCGGAGCAGCCCTCTTCCTCGGTGCGGCCTTCACCGGGTTCATCCGCACTCTGCCCCGGTACCTGAAGGCGCTCGAAGAGCAGGTGGGCGCACTCGCCGGGTACGGTATCGACCCTGCCAGTATCCGTATATGGGACTACATCGACCAGGAGACAGCGATCAGGGAGGCCGCCGGTATCGCCCGGGAGGCAGGAACGATCGCCTTCGATGCCTTCCTCGTCGCTATGGCGATCGTGTTCCTTCTCCTTGAGGCACCCCGCCTCGCAGCCAGACTCAGGCGGCACCTCGGGGCGGGGAGCCCCCTCTACCAGCACTTCTCGCAGTCAAGCCAGGTCCTCATCGAGTACACGATCGTCAGGACCAAGGTAAACCTGATCACCGGTGCCGGTATAGCGATCTTCCTCTACATCTTCGGGATCGAGTTCGCAGCGCTCTGGGGATTTGTGGCCTTCGTGCTCAGCTACATCCCCTACATCGGTCTCACCATCGCCGCAATCCCGCCCACGCTCATCGCTCTGGCGGAGAAGGGGTTGGTGGGCGCGGTCACCATCATCATCGCCATCACCATCATCAACACCATCGTTGAGAACCTGATCTTCCCCCGGATCGCAAGCCAGGGCCTCAACCTCTCGCCGTTCATCATCCTCTTCTCCGTCGTATTCTGGGCCCTCATACTCGGGGCGGTGGGGGTCTTCCTCGCCATCCCCCTGACGATCGCGGTGAAACTCTTCCTTGAGAGCTGGGAGGAGACACGGTGGATCGGAGAGCTGATGGATGCAAAGGATCAGGAAGGGGGGCCGAGATGATCAGGTATTGCAGGGTGCCCGGATAAGGTCTGTGACGGGGGCCGCCCACTCCCCCCCTGCGGGACTCAAGAGGTATCCCGGCCGGATGGTGGAGTATGGGCTCCATATACCGATGCAGGTACCGATCGCAGGAAAAGTGCCGTAGCCTTTTTCTCTTCAGAAGCCAAAGGGGGCACCCATGCTTGACCGGATGAAAGAGAGTTCTGAGAATGTTCTCGGTTTCCGGTTCGACGGAAAACTGAGTGAGTTCGACTATACCACCGTCCTGATCCCGGAACTTGAACGAGCGATGAATGACCACCAGAAGGTCCGGATCCTCTTGAAGATAGAGGGCTTCCGGAGCTGGAGACCAGGAGAGTGCTGGGAGGCCTTCAGGCAGTGGCCCGGGCTGGACGGAATCGACCGGATCGCCATCGTCGGGGGAGAACGGTGGCGGGAGTGGATGAACCGCATGCCAAGTCTCTTCATCGGGTTCAGCGGTATCGACGTCCGGTACTTCCCGGAGAGCCGCCTCCGGGACGCCTGGGGCTGGCTTCGCGAGGGATTGGTCCGGATCCCGCTGGCCGCTGAATGAGGAGATCCGCGAGGGAAACGGGATCTTGAACCTCCCCTTGCAGGAGACTTTCCCAAGAAGAGGTCGCATGAAACACCTATATATCCCGGCCCCCAACCCTCCGGTATGCACTGTCCCGTCTGCGGGCACGACTGCGTCATGGATGCCCGCGAACTCCTTGCGGCCCTCCCGGGGCGATTCACTCCCTGCCCTGACTGTATGGGGCTCACCTACGACAAACGCCTCCCTCCGCCCGATATCGACCCGGCGGAGCCCTGTCCCAGCTGCGGGAAACGGTTCATCGACGAAGTCTTTGCCCACATCTACCAGGTGATGGCCGAAGAAGGCGATCTTGCCGGGACCGAACCGCTCGCCGGGGCCGGAACCCCGCTCATCCATCCCGGATCTGCCCTGCGGAGCGCCCCCTACCTCCCGCCGGGATCCCTCATCCTCCTCTCCGGCGCAGTCGAGGAACGTGCTGCATCCCGCCTGGTCGCCGAGATCCCGGAGGTCCGGGGAGTGGTCCGGGCCGGGTCCGGGACGCCAGGGATCGGTGATATCGACGCCGAGCCGGCGACCCATACCCTGCTCGCGGGCTGCGATGTCCGGGCCGACATCTTCCCCACCCGGGCGGGGCCGGTCGTCATCTACAAACAACAATCGGTCCTGCACATCGAGTTCCCCCGGGACCGCAACGAAAAGATCCGCACCCTCGAGCGAGAGATCGGACGGCGGCGCCCGAAGACGTTCGTCGACGCCTGTTCAGGCGCCGGAACCCTCGGGCTCGCGGCCGCCCGGGCAGGCATCCACCACGTCATC
>JAAZOW010000143.1 GCA_012797575.1 Methanomicrobiales archaeon
CCTCTATACGATCGGAAACCTCCTCGAGATAGCGCACATACAGCCCACGGATGATGGGTACCTGGTCTTTGCGCATGCAGCCTATCGGGTGAAGACAGTAGCATTCTCGGAGATGAACGGACTGCTCTACACCTCCTATGAGCTGCTCCCGGACGAACCAGACCTCGATGAGGATGCCCGGGCCGAGATGCTTGCGAGCATCAAGGCGGCTGTCCACGATATCAGCGGCAACTTCCAGGACTCCGAACAGTTCACCCGCCCCATCGATACGATGGTCTCCGTTGACCAGATCATGGGTTTTGTCCTGCCCTTCATGCCGGTGAACGTTGAAGTGAAACAGCTCCTCCTGGAGACGATCTCCATCCAGGAGCGCTACGCAGCATTCCTTCGCCTCCTGACGGACCTGAACGAGAGCATCAATCTCCGGATCGAGGTTGCCCGGAAGGCCTCCGAGAAGGTCGGGAAGGCGAACCGGGAAGCGATGCTCCGTGAACAGCTCCGGGTGATCCAGGAGGAGCTCGGTGGGGGTGAGGCCGCATCCGGCGAAGACGGCTACCGGGAACGGATTGAGCGCTCGACGATGCCCGATGATGTGCGCAAGAAGGCGTTTGCTGAGCTCAAGAAGCTTGAGACGGGCGGGAGCCAGCATCCCGAGAGCCAGGGGATCAGGAATTACCTCGACCTCCTCCTCGACCTCCCCTGGACGATCGAGGAGAAGAAAGCGATCGATATTGATGAGGCCCGCCGCGTGCTTGAGAGCAACCACAACGGCCTCGAGAAGGTCAAAGAGCGGATCGTCCAGCATCTCGCGGTCATGAAACTCAAAGAAGAGAAACAGGGCTCGATCCTCCTCCTCGTCGGCCCACCCGGTACCGGGAAGACGAGTCTCGGACGGAGCATAGCGGATGCTCTGGATCGGGAGTACGTCCGGATCAGCCTCGGCGGCGTCAGGGATGAGGCTGAGATCCGCGGGCACCGGCGAACCTACATCGGGTCGCTTCCTGGTCGGATCATACAGGGGATGAAGCGGGCCGGAGCGAAGAACCCGGTCTTCGTCCTCGACGAGATCGATAAGCTCGCCGTCTCGCATATGGGGGATCCGGCAAGCGCTCTCCTCGAGGTCCTTGACCCTGAACAGAACAGCACGTTCTCCGACCACTACCTGGAGGTCCCCTACGACCTCTCCGACGTGCTCTTCGTCGCGACAGCGAATACACTCGCGACCATCCCGGCGCCGCTCCTCGACCGGACAGAGGTGATCGAGATCTCAGGGTATACGAAGAACGAGAAGTTCACGATCGCAAAAGATCACCTGCTTCCAGAGACGCTCGAAGAGCACGGGCTCGATGTGAAGAAGCTCCAGATCGAGGATGAGGTCATCGATGCGATCATCGACCGCTACACCCGGGAAGCAGGTGTCCGGGGGCTCAAGAAGCAACTTGCGCGGATCGCCCGATTCGCTTCCGCTAAAGTTGTCTCGGGGTCCACCGATCTCCCCTACGTTGTGACCGCAGGCATGCTCCCGGAGATCCTCGGGAAGGAGATGATCCGACCGGACGTAGCGCGGAAGGAAAACCCGCCCGGCGTCGTCACAGGACTCGCCTGGACGCCGGTCGGTGGGGACATACTCTTCATCGAGGGGACGTTCATGCCCGGTAAGGGTAAGCTCACGCTGACCGGCCAGCTCGGTGACGTCATGAAGGAGTCTGCCCAGATATCCCTCAGCCTGATCCGCTCGAGGCTCGCAGCCACAACACCGACCCGGTTCGACTTCTTCGCCAGCGACATCCACATCCATGTCCCGGCGGGGGCGACTCCGAAGGACGGCCCCTCAGCGGGAGTGACCATCTTCACGGCGCTCGCCTCCCTCGTCACGGGAAGAGCGGTCGATCCGACGATCGCCATGACCGGGGAGGTGACCCTCTCCGGTGCCGTTCTGCCGGTGGGTGGGATCAAGGAGAAGGTTCTTGCGGCCCACCGGGCCGGGATCAGGAAGGTCATCTTACCTCGGGAGAACGAGCGGGACCTCGATGACGTTCCTGAGGATGCCAGGAACGAACTTGAGTTCGTGACCGTGGGCACCATCGAGGATCTCCTGCGCGAGGCGCTCG
>JAAZOW010000282.1 GCA_012797575.1 Methanomicrobiales archaeon
CCGGGTATGTGTGGAACCGTCACCCGGTTTGCCGGAACACCCGGCTTTGTGCGGAAGCTCAGGACCATCGGCATCAGAGAGGGCAAAACCCTCACCGTCGTCGCCAGGCACCCCCTCGGCGGTCCGGTGGTGGTGGAGGTAAACGGCCGGGAGGTGACGCTCGGCCGGAGGATGGCCCAGAGGGTCATCGTCGGTGAGCCCGCATGAAGACCGTCATCCTGATGGGTAACCCGAACGTCGGGAAGAGTGGAGTCTTCTCGCGTCTGACCGGCACCCGGGTCATCATCTCGAACTACCCCGGGACCACCATCGACGTCTCCCGGGGGATGACGCGCCTTCTGGATACGTCGGTCGAGGTGATCGATGCGCCGGGCACCTATTCTCTCACCCCCACAAACCCCGCTGAAGAGGTTACCACCAAAATCCTCGAAACGGCAGACTATGTCATCAACGTCGTCGATTCGACGAACCTTGAGAGGAACCTCTACCTGACCCTTGAGATCCTGGAGCGCGGCATCCCGGTGGCAATCGCGCTCAACCTCTGGGACGAGGCCGGTCATCAGGGGATTACGATCGATGTCCCCGAGCTCGAGCGGCTCCTCGGCGTGCCGGTCGTCCCGACCGTGGGCCTCGCCGGGCAGGGGATACGGGAACTCGTGGAGCGGCTCGGTGATGCGCGCCCCTCAGAGACCATCCAGCCCATGAGCGAAGAGGAACGGTGGGCGACGGTCGGCCGGATAACGGGCGAGGTTCAGACGATCGCGCACCGCCACCGCACCTTCCGCGATCGGATCGCAGAGGCGAGTATCAAACCGGTAAGTGGCCTCCTCATCGCTCTCGCCGTCATGGCCGTCACGTTCCTTGCGGTCGTTGCGATCGGTGAAGGACTCGCTGAATACATTCTTGAACCGATCTTTGACCTCTATACGCCGTTTGTCATGCAGCTCAGTGATGCACTCGGGCCCGGCATCCTGCGCGACATCCTGATCGGACACTTGATCGACGGCGAGATCGATTACGAGCAGGCGATGGGCCTCCTCACGACCGGCCTCTTCGTCCCGTTCGCGATGATCCTCCCCTACATCGTGGCCTTCTACCTGGCCCTCTCGGTCCTTGAGGATACCGGGTACCTTCCGAGACTTGCGACGCTGGTGGACACCTTCTTCCACCGGCTCGGCATGCACGGGCACGGCATCATATCAGTCTTCCTCGGGCTCGGGTGCAATGTGCCCGGGGCGTTTGCTACCCGGGTGCTCGAGACGAGGAAACAGCGGTTCATCGCCGCGACATTGATGTCGATATCGGTCCCATGCATGGCCCAGATAGCGATGATCTTCGGGGTGCTTGGGCCGTTTGGGATGCGCTATATCGTTATGGTCTTTGCAACTCTCCTGGTGGTCTACATCGTCGTCGGGCTCATCCTGAGCCGGGTGATTCCCGGGGAGTGCCCGGAGATATTCCTTGAGATCCCTCCCTATCGGATGCCGAATCTCAGGGTCACCCTCTCGAAGACCTGGATGCGGGTGCGGGGGTTCGTTGGTGAGGCGATACCCTACCTCTTCCTCGGCATCTTGCTCGTGAACCTGCTCTATACGGTCGGATTCCTCGAGTGGCTGTCGACGGCTTTCGCTCCCCTGATGGAGATCTGGCTCGGGATCCCGGCCGAGGCTACCGCCGCCCTCCTGGTCGGGTTCCTCAGGAAGGATCTCGCGGTCGGGATGTTGGTGCCGCTCGGCATGACGCCGGTTCAGCTCGTCATCGCGGTGACGATGCTCTCGGTCTACTTCCCCTGTGTGGCGACGTTCGTGGTCCTCCTCAGGGAGCTCGGGGCGCGGGGGCTTGCCGCTGCCGTGGGTGTCATGGTGACGACGGCGCTCCTCGTCGGGGGTGCACTCCGGGCGGTGTTGATCGGATTTTAGGGAGGTACAAAGGAGATGCGCAGGAAGACAAAAGAAGAGTATATCGAGATCATATGCCTGCTCGAGAAGGAGCTGGGCCGTGCCCAGACCGGCATGATCGCGGAGGCTATCGACGTAAAGCCGCCTTCGGTCACCGAAGTGCTCAGGAAGCTTGAGGAGAAAGGACTCATCGTCTATGAGCCCTACGTGGGCGCAACGCTGACCCCGGCCGGCCTTGAGATGGCTCGTGAACTCTGGCGCCGGCACAAGACGTTTGCGGATCTGCTCATGCTCCTCGGCGTCGATGCAGAGATCGCCGATGCCGATGCCTGCCAGTTTGAGCATCACGTGAGCCCGGAAACGCTGGAGTGCCTCCAGATCTTCCTCGAATTCCTCAGGGAGAGTCCTGAGGGCCGGCGATGTCTTGAAGATTTTGAGAGATTCCAGAAGCAGCGGGGATGAGGTCTCCCCCGGCCCTCTGTTTTCCCCTCATCGGCGCCGACTCCGGGAACCGGAAAAGGGCTCCCTCCCTCTCGTGGCGGGTCCCACCACGGTCCACAGCGTGAGAGGGGCCAGGGAGAAGAGCTGAACTCCTGGATTTACCCCGGAAACGGTTCCAGGAGCGTGACGATTCCCCCCATCAATGGGTGCAGAGTACGTCGAAGATGCTCTGCTAGACGTCCTCTCCTATCCCCATGCAGGGATACTTCTCCCGGGGATACCGACCCTGGATGGAGTCGCGGATGAACCGCTCCCGGGATGAGGCTGCGACGAGGTCTTCGTATACCTCTTTTGTGATGCCGGTGTAGCGGTAGGCGTCCCCGTCCTCGCATATGATAAGTAGCGCTTTTGTTACGGGGTCGTAGCCGAAGGATTTGATGCTGGTGGGGTTTGCTCTCTGGTGAGGCATGGGGGGTTGTAGTCGGCGGTGATGATAGCGGTTGCGGCCGGTCACCGGATCTTTTCATAGCGGTACTGCAACCTGATGAAATCCCCGAAATACCGGCCCTTCGACCGGGCAGCAAGCAGCCTCTCGTAGACTGTCTGCGGCACCCTGATGTATTGGTAGACGCCGCCACTCTGGACCTTGACCTCCAGGACCCCTTCTTCGGGATCGTACCCGACCGATCTGATGCTGGTCGATTCAATGCTCTGGCGTTGCATGGGCGGGGTTGTGGGGGTGGGGATGAGTTCGGCGCCCTGCCGGATCTATCTCCGGGGCAGGCGCCCGGCTGCAACCACTATCCTCCGTGCCCCATCGGCCGACGGACTGCCCCCTCAAATGCATAGGTTCGAATTATTTCGCAGTCTAAGCAATCTACTTACCTGCCGTGGGAGAATATCTCGTGTTGATGCATATGGCAGGACATCTAAGGTATCCTATCATCGTCCTTGCCCTCATCGGAGCGGTCATCACGTGCGGGTGCATTACCGCCGGCGGGGATGATATGCCTGTTGACTCCGTGTCCGGGAACGGAACGGTCACCTACATCGACCTTGAAGGCGGATTCTACGGGATTGTCTCGGAGGACGGCATGGACTACCGTCCCATCGACCTCCCCGAGGAGTATCGGATCGACGGCCTCCGGGTGCGGTTCAGCGCCGATCTGGAGGAAGATGTCGCAGGGATCCAGATGTGGGGGACGCCGGTTGCCATCCGGGCCATCGAGCCCATCTGTGGCGCCCGACTCTTTGCCGGGAGCGGTTCAATCACCTACATCGACCTTGAGGGCGGGTTCTACGGGATCGTTGCCGACGATGGGGAGCGCTATCTCCCGCTCAACCTTGATGAGGCCTGGTTGGTCGACGGCATGAATGTGACGTTCGCCGCGAGGGTGGCGGAAGATGCCGTGACCATCCAGATGTGGGGGGCACCCATCGAGATCGTTGCCATCGATACGGTAGGAAATGCGACGTTTGTCGCGACACATGGGACCGTCACCTACATCGATCTCGAGGGTGAGTTCTACGGGATCTTCGCCGACGATGGGGGGCGCTACCTCCCGTTCGGTCTCGATGAGCGTTACCACGTCGATGGCATGCGGATCGCGTTTGCGGGCAAGATCATGCGCGATGTCATGACCATCCAGCAGTGGGGGACACCGGTGGAGATCCTCGACGCCTCGTGGGCCTGCTCTCGGTGCGGCGGCGGTAGCAGCGTCGGCATTGCAAACCCGGCCGCCGTCTGGTGCATTGAGCAGGGACATGCCTACGAGATCCGGAAGAATCCCGACGGTAGCGAGTACGGTGTCTGTATATTCGAAGATGGCACTGAGACTGATGCGTGGGACTACTACCGGCAGACCCACTGACACCCCTTTTTTGGGAGAAGAACCGATCTGTTTTCCTTCCCGGGCGTCCAAGAGCAGTATGGGTATCGACGATGCATGAGAACACCATCATCAATCTGATCAGCGTCCTCCGCAGTGGAGAGAGTACCGGGCGGATGGCGGCGGCGGAGGCCCTCGCTGCGATAGGTTCGATAGCGCTCCCGGATCTCACAGAAGCGCTCGATGATCCCGACCCCCGTCTCAGGATGTGGGCGGCCTACACACTCGGGATGCTCGGGGATGCAGAGGCAGTCCCGGCGCTCATCCAGGCGCTCGATGACAGCGATCCCGGTGTCAGGAAATGGGCAATCGCCGCCCTCCGCCGGATCAAGGATACGGCCGGGGGCTGCGGTTGCCGGTTCTGCTAG
>JAAZOW010000154.1 GCA_012797575.1 Methanomicrobiales archaeon
GAACAGCTTCATCTGGCCGGTGACCTGATCGAAGTACACGGGCGACCCGAGCACAAGACCATCGGCGGCCATGATCTTCGTATAGAGCTCTGGAAAATCGTCATCTTCAGCACACCTGCCTTCCTGGAAGCAGGCACTGCATGCGTTGCGAAACTTGAGGTCGAGGTCGATGAGGTTCACGATATCGATCTCCGCACCCTTCTCCTTCGCGCCATCGAGGATCGCCGATATGAGTCGCAGGGTGGTGCTCCTCTCGCCCCGAGGGCTCCCATTGATTCCGAGTACTTTCATGGCTAACAACTCCAGACAGTGGCGCCTATCGATCGTCCCTGACTATGAAGCTTTTCCAGAAGGTACGGGTGTGCATGCCCCGAGGATCAGAGAGGTGATCTCCCCTGGCACGGGGGTCTTTCTCACGGCCCTTGAGTGTGTAGCCACTCGCTCCTGTCCTACGAACAGCGACTACGACAGACCACCTATACCCTGATCGTATCACGGTGCTATCTTCCTCCGCTTCTGGAGGCGAAGAATGTGGATCTGCTCGTTGGAATCAACGGCACGCCATACACGAAGGGCACGACGTGCGGTTTACCAAACGGTTCTTTCTCTGGTTTGTTAAGCGACGATGGCAAAGCCAATCGGATTTGGGCGTATCCTTGAGGGAGAAGTGCCGTTTCAATCAGATATGAAAAATTCGGCGCTATGGAATCGAGAAAAGATTAAAGGCTTGGGTTCTTAGAGCCTCAGGCGAGAATCGAACTCGCGACCTCGTCCTTACCAAGGACGCGCTCTGCCGGCTGAGCCACTGAGGCTTGACGCACCAGCTATATTGGCGGTCTGTTCTATAAAAGGTTACGGCAGATGCCGGAAGACAGTCTGCTACTCAACCGTCTCTACTCCTCTGCACGGATCGCGTCGATCCCTTCAAGCACGGCTATGCTGGTGGTTACTCCCTCAAATGTGCCCACCTCGATGATGGGTGTAACGCCGCTCCTGCGCACAGCATCCATCACCGGCACAAAGTCGATCGTCCCGGTCCCGAGCGGATCGTGTGAGTCCTCAGTGCCGTCGTTGTCATGCAGGTGGAAATGTGCCGCCGGGTGGGCAAGAAATGCATCCAGGCACCCGTTCAGGTGCGCGTGGCCCACATCGAGCGCAAGCCCGATATCACCGATGAGCGGGAGATCTCCAGGAGTGCGCAGGAAGAAATAATCCAGGTCAGCCATATTCTCGACGAAGAAGGTGATTGAGAGATCGTCGGCCGCCGCCGTCAGCTCGCCAAGTGACCGTTCGAACCTCTCCACTGCCCGCTCCCGGTCCTGCTGCCACGCATAGTAGCCCGGGTGGATGACGACATCGGCCCCGATCTCAGCGGCGGTGGAGAACGCCTGTGTCAGGACCTCAACACTTGCCCGCCTGATAGGCTCAAGGATGCTTGCGATGTTGACCCCCCGGGCTGGCGCATGAATGGAGTAGAGGAACGAGTAGCTTTCCAGCGGCTCCACACTCTCCAGGTAATGTAGACCTTCATCCATAACTTCTACATAGTTAGTTACGGTGGCGAGCTTCTCGAGCGCAGTAGGGAGCGGTTCGTGATTGAGGCAATACGTGGAGACGCCAAACATAATACAGGATATTTTGGCCAGTACATTAAATATCTTCGGAATATGGGTCTTGGGAACCGGCCGCGGGCGCTCCGGTGCAACGGAGTGGCCTGAGCCACAGGGCTTTATGAAAAAAACTCAAACAGATATACCAGTACTATGGCATATCGCTACCTCTTCGGCCCGGTCTGCTCCCGGCGCCTGGGTGTGTCGCTCGGGATCGACCTAGTGCCGCTGAAGACCTGCACCTTTAACTGCATCTACTGCGAGTGCGGACGGACAACCAGGCTCATCGGGGAACGGCATGAGTACGTCCCGACGGGCCAGGTCATCGCGGAGGTTGATGAATACCTTGCGAGGGCACCGGACCTTGATTACGTCACGTTTGCCGGGTCGGGGGAGCCGACACTCCACTCCGGCATCGGCGAGATCATATCCTTCATCAAGGACCGGTATCCGCGCTACCGTGTCGCGGTGCTGACCAACGGGGCCCTTCTCGGGGATCCGGATGTCAGAGCCGCCCTCATGCGGGCAGATCTTGTCGTTCCATCACTCGACGCAGTCTCTGAAGAGATCTTCCAGGAGATCAACCGCCCCTGCCCGGGCATCACCGCCGGAGAGGTGGTAGAAGGGCTTACCACATTTGCCCGGGAATTCACGGGCGAGATCTGGCTCGAAGTCTTCATCGTCCCGGGCCAGAACGATACGGAAGAAGAGATACTCCGCCTAAAGAGTGTTATCGCCGCTATCGGACCGGATCATGTCCAGGTAAACACTCTTGACCGTCCTGGCGCCGAGATCTGGGTCAGGCCGGCGTCGTCTCTCGCTCTCGAGCGGATCGCATCGACGCTTGGCGGGAGTACTGAGGTGATCGGGGAGGCGTGTTCGAGTCAGGCATTGCCCCAAAAGGCCGCAGAGGTCACCGACCTCCTCCTTGCGACCATCAGGCGAAGACCGTGCACGATCAACGATCTGATCAGCACCCTGGGTCTTCGCCCGGCCGAGATCTCAAAGTGCCTGAGAGTCCTTGAGGCGGAGGGTCGGATCGAATCGGTCAGGGAGAGGCGGGGGATCTTTTACCGGGCAGTGTAGATCGAGGGGAAAAAGCGTTTTTATGTCTCCCCCTGTATCCAGACCGGCACTAATATGCCACATCGCGACGGATGGGTACAGGAATTATGGCGGTTGGTAAGGAGATCGTAAACACACTCCACTCTCTTGTAGATCGGGACATAACGCTCATGCACATCTGCGGTACCCACGAGGCGGCGATAGCACGTGCTGGGCTCCGGAGCGTTTTACCTGAGAGGCTCAAGATCGTGATGGGACCTGGCTGTCCGGTCTGTATCACACCGCAGGGCGAGATCGATGCCGCTCTGGATCTGGCGAGAGGGGGGAACATCATCGCCACGTACGGCGACCTACTACGGGTTCCCGGGTCAAAGGGATCGCTCGAGTCGAGCGGCGGTGATGTCCGGGTGGTGCAGGGCGTTCACAAGGCCGTGGAGATTGCGAGGAACGAGCCTGACCGCGATGTCGTCTTCATATCGGTCGGGTTTGAGACAACTGCACCGACCGTTGCAGCCACGATCCTCTCCCGGCCGCCGGAGAACTTCTCCATCCTCTCGTGCCACCGGCTCGTCCCACCCGCAATGGCGTGGCTCCTCGAGCAGGGGGAGGCATCGCTCCAGGGATTCCTCCTCCCCGGACATGTCTGCACGGTGATGGGCTACGAGGAGTACGAGCAGTTCCCGGTCCCCCAAGTCGTCGCCGGATTCGAACCTGAGGATATCCTCCTCGGCCTTGTCATGGCGGTGCGGCAGATCCGCGAGGGCGTGCACCGGGTGGACAACGCATACCCGCGCGCAGTCTCCCGGGAGGGGAATGTCAAGGCAAAGCGCCTCATGTATGAGGTCTTCGAGCCGTTCGATGTCGAATGGCGTGGTTTTCCGGTGATACCAGACTCAGGCCTCCGCCTGAGGGCGGAGTTTGCAGGCTACGATGCACAGGAGAAGTACGGGATCGAGATCCAGCACGTGGAGAAACACTCCGCCTGCATCTGTGACAAGGTGTTACGCGGCGTCGCCCGACCGTCAGACTGCAGGCTCTTCGGGAAGGGTTGCACCCCGCGCACCCCCATCGGTCCCTGCATGGTCAGCCATGAGGGAGCATGCCGGATATGGCATCTCTATGAATCAAAGAGAGCGTGAAACCA
>JAAZOW010000235.1 GCA_012797575.1 Methanomicrobiales archaeon
CGGATCCTCTACGACCAGGTCGCAGCACGGCGCGATGAAGACCCTGAATCACAAGAACTCATAACACCGGTCATCCTCTCCCTCCCCTCCGGGGAGTCGGCAGCACTCCGCGACCTCATCCCGGATCTCATCGAGAGGGGGTTTATCGTCGAAGAGTTCGGGAAGGATACATTCGCTGTCCGGGCAGTGCCGGTCACCCTGGGGAGCCTCGAGGACCACGGAGCCATACGGGAAGCAATATCCGCTCTCTTCACCGACGAGTTCCGCACGGCTCCCGACCGACGGGAGGCGGTGACGTACGTCATCGCCTGTAGGGGTGCAGTGAAGGCCGGCGTCCTCCTCACGCGTGATCAGCAGAGGCGTCTCCTCGCCCAGCTCGCCCGGACGAAGACCCCCTGGACGTGCCCCCATGGGAGGCCGACGGTGATTGCATTCAGTAAGCAGAAGCTCGATAGGATGTTTCGACGGGTGTGAGGAACCGAGATCTCAAAATCCATCAATTTTGGGTCTATTAGAGAATACCAGGATTTTTCATGGTCGTATCGGTAAAATGACGTATCATAATAGATTTATTCTTCAAGGATCAGAATGGCATACGTCAGAGGGGATCCCCCCGCTGCAGTATCAGGAATGAGTCACGTGACACTACTCCGACAGATCCGCATCTGGATGAAGACCCGGGACGGTGGGAAGCAGTATCACGATCGCGAGAACGATTCAGTCATCGAGTCATACTTTGATATATCCCCTGAAGCGACTCTTCCCCCGGAGATCCCTGAGGATTCCCGGGAAGAGGACGGGTAGCAGGGGAACCACCCCTAAACGCCCTACCTGATGGATCGTCTCTCAGACTTCTTCTTTTTTACGAACCGGCGCGCCCGATGGGGGAGGGAGTGCTCTCCATCCGTGGCACGAGACCTTGGTCTTGCGGGTCTTGATGGATGAGGGTCTGCAGGGCTGCTGCAACCGGATACCCTGATGGAGGTGGTAGCCCCTCCCCCTGCACCGTTCTTTCGGAAAGGTATATCCGGGTGGATGATACTCAGGTACCACATGCAGATACAGGAGAAGACCCTGGTGGCCTTGCTTGCCGTATCTCTCGTCATGAACGTCTTCCTCCTGGCCATCGCACTTGCCCCGGGAAGTGCTCCGGGCAGAGCCCTCTCTCAGCCAGGGGATGATACGGCACCCCCGGCGGCGACCCCGACCCCTCTCCTGGTTGAGAGAAAGGTGGAGGGCGGTGGTACGGTATCGATGCAGGCACCGGTCATCCTCCAGAAGATCGAGGTCGGCCGAGGTGGACCCTTTGCCCCGAGTACGGTGACCGAAGAGGGCGCGATGGTGGACGTCTCTGTTGAGGTTGTGCCCGGGCGAGGTCGGGTGCTCGTCCAGACCACGCCACTGATGGGGGTGGTCTTTCAGGATGCCGCGAACCACGCGGTTGTCGCCGCGCAGAATCACTCCCACGCGAACCTCTCGACAAGCGACATCATCTTCAGCATCCGCGGGCCGGAGGAGGTCTCTGCAATCGACGGCCCCAGTGCGGGGGCGTTGATGGCCATGCTCCTCCTCTCGGTGGTGGAGGGCTTTGATATCGACGAGAATGTGACCGTGACCGGAACCATCGACGAAGACGGGATGATTGGACCGGTAGGGGGAGTTATCATGAAAGCCGAAGCTGCTGCAGCGAACGGAAAGACGCTCCTGCTCCTCTCGGGAGAGAACAATCGGGTGTCCGATTACCGTGAAGAGACCCGGACATTTGGTGGACTCCGCGTAATACGGCAACGGCCTATCACGGTGGACACAAAAGAGTACATCGAGGAGAACTACGGCATCCAGGTGGGATACGTGGACTCCATAGATGGCCTGCTCGCCGGTATCCGCCTGCCGGTGGAGGGGCCGGTTACCGCGATTGTATGATGGTGGCCCACCCAAAATCTGCCCTTACACGCACAGAAAAGAGATTTTTGGGGTATCTCCCCCATGTCGGAAGATGCAACGGTGCAGGGTGGCTATTACCCTGCTAAAGTCCCTCAGGGCTTGCCTGCCCCTCTAGAGCGATCGCTCCTCCAAGATCCAGTTTCTTCATCTTCCAGGCTCCCTGCCGGTAGAAGAAGAGGTCACAGAAGAACATCACAACCGCGCCGCAGACCACCGCGAACCAGATGGCCTGTAGCGGCAGACCCATCACTACAAAGACCGAAGCAAGGCCCACCTCGGTGATCAGCTGCCCGGCGATGGCCGCGTACATGCCGGGTTTCGTCATCCCCGCACCATTCATCGCAAACCCCATGGTCATCGCCATGGCTATCACAAAGTATGACAGCGGAATTATCCGCATAAACAGCATACCGTCTGCAAGCGATTCCCCCGTCGCGCCGAAGAACGCCAGTAGGTACTTTGCAGACAACAGATACAGGACGCCGACGATCGCCATGAATAACGCGTTCACGGCCATAGCGATCCTGACCACCTTCTCAGTTCTCTCCACCTTGCCTGCTCCCAGGTTCTGTCCGACCATCACAGAGACTCCGGTGCAGATCCCCATGACGAAGATCAGACCCAGCATATCAAGGCGCTGGCAGATACCGTATGCTGCAACCGCTGCCGTGCCGTAGAGCGCCACAATCGCTGTCATTCCCAGGAACGCGAAACTCCGGACCCCGCTCTGCACCGCAGACGGTATCATGACCCTCACGATATCCCTGATCAACCGTGGCTCAAACACCCACCTCTCCGGGAGCCGGACCGGTCCGTTCTTCCTGGACGGCACAAGGTGCATCACACCGAGAAGAAGCATCACGCCTGCCAGGCGCGATAGGATAGAGGCGTATGCGGATCCGGCTATCCCGAACGCCGGGAAACCGTTGAGGCCCGCGATCAGTGTCGGGTTGAGGATGATGTTTACGATGTTCACAACGACCATCACGTACATCGGCGTCCTGGAATCCCCGGTACTCTGAAACGCGGTCGTAAGAATCATAAGGGTGACAAATATGGACATCCCCATCAGCATCGGGGAGAGGAAACGTGCCCCGACAACTGCAACCTCGGGATCGGCTCCCAGGAGCAGAAGAAGATCCTGCGACCAGAAGGCACCGATGACTGCAAGGACTACCGCGAAGGCCAGCACCAGGTAGAGTGAGTGGGCAAGGATCACCGGGATCCGTTCGAACCGCTCTGATCCGTACGCCCGGGACACAAACGCAGCAGTCGCCGTCACGGTCCCGAAGATCACGGTTGTGAGCACCACTATGATCGATATGCTCATCGCCCCACCGGCGATCGGGATATCGCCGAGCTTGCCGATGAAGTACATATCCACAACCTCCAGGATACTCGCTAGAAAGTTACTGATGATGATCGGAAGAGCTACTACTATGAGGCCCTTCTCGACTGGTCCTTCGGTTAGCAGATTGCCAGAGTGCTGTGCTGTCACGTCATCACGTTGTATCGATATTCGAGGGTACTCTATGCATCCAACTGACTCAGAGATCACGCCTATACGGTTCGCTCCATGATCATCGTCAGAGATCTTCAGGGTTTTAGCGGGACTCGGATCCAGAGTCTTCCCGCGCGCCCTGCATCCGGCAGAGATCCCGCATCGCCCGGAGAACAAAGAGGGTCTCGCCCTCGAGCGGTTCAGAGTCGATGATGAACGAGACAAAACCCCGGGCGGCGAAGAGTTCCCGCACCGCGTCAGGGCCAGTCAGGGAGGAGACGAGCA
>JAAZOW010000183.1 GCA_012797575.1 Methanomicrobiales archaeon
AGCCTGATCATCTTGATCCTTGCCACCTCGGCAGCAGGATGTACCGGGCTCCTTGATACGAAGAAGACCAACACGCCGGAAGCCACACTCAAGACGTACATATCTGCATTCAACCGTGGCGACAGCGACACCATATACGACCTACTCTCCAGCCAGGCGAAGTCTACGAGCAGGAAGAGTGACATCAAGAAAATCATGGAACTGGCATCTGAGTTCCAGATGCAGTATGATGACTACAAAATCCTCTCAAAGGACGTTGTGGGAGACACAGCGACATTGAAGGTTGAGATCTCTTCTTCAATGGAAGGAAAACATCTGACCACAAGTGTAGAGACAATGAGGCTCGTCAAAGAAGACAATGATTGGAAGATACAGGGCACCTATATGCAGATCTAACCAACTCTCCTCCCCAGATTCGATGCGGATATCGAGCCAGACAGGGCCAACTCCCGCCGCCCTGAGGTCCCACTTGGGTGTTTGTGCCCGGCCTTGCACCCGAGGCACGGCCCTCCATCGAGCCCCCCACCCCCATGGCGATAGCTGTCAGCGGTCCACGGCACGAGGATGAGGTTTTGCGAGGAGAGATCGGATCTGGCACCGATCGCGCCAGATGAAACGCCAGAATAGGGCTCTAGAGAGACCTGATGATGGAAATTCTCGCTCGAACTCACCGAGATTGGGTATCAGGTATATGCTGAAGCGGCGGGATGCAGCCTACCGGGGCCGTCCCGATGAGCCCCAAACCCTCAACATTTAAATATTGCTCCTGCCAATAGTTTTGCGGTGAAACCCACTATGAGTGATCGTTTTATTTGTTGAATCGCCCCGCTTTTTTGATACCACCTTACGGGACGGCGAACAGACACCAGGTGTCTCCCTTACGCCGGCCGCAAAGCTTGAGATCGCAACTGCCCTTGCCGATATCGGTGTCCACGTCATAGAGGCCGGCTCTGCTGCCGCATCAGACGGAGAGCGCGAGTCCATCCGCACGATCGCCGACGCCGGGCTCGCAGCCGAGTGCTGCGCGTATGTCCGGGCCCTACCTGGAGACATCGATCTTGCCGCCGACGCCGGGGCAGACTCCGTCCACCTCGTCGTTCCGGTAAGCGACCTGCACATAACAAAGAAGCTCCGAAAGACACGCGAACAGGTCTGCGACATGGCCTGGAGCGCCGTCGAGTACGCGAAGAGCCACGGCCTCATCGTGGAGCTCTCCGGCGAAGACGCATCCCGTGCCGACCAGGCGTTCCTCGCGGCGGTCTTCCGTGAGGGAGTCGACCGGGGCGCAGACCGACTCTGTTTCTGTGACACGGTCGGGCTCCTCACGCCCGAGCGGACGGCCGAGATCATCCCCCCGCTCCTCTTTGCCCCGCTCTCCATCCACTGCCACGACGACCTGGGCTTTGCGCTCGCAAACTCGATCGCTGCCCTCCGCGCCGGGGCATCCGCCGTCCACGTCACCGTCAACGGCCTCGGGGAGCGGGCAGGAAACACAGCCTTCGAGGAGCTGGTGATGGCACTCGAGGTCCTCTACGGTGTCGATACCGGGATCATGACCGAAGATCTCTACCCCCTCTCGACCCACATCGCCCGGCTCACCGGCGTGTCGCTTGCGACCAACAAACCCATCGTCGGCGAGATGGCCTTCACCCATGAAAGCGGCATCCACGCCCACGGGATCATGCGGGACGCAAGCACCTACGAGCCGATCCGCCCCGAGCTCGTCGGGCGGAGGCGCCGCATCGTCATCGGCAAACACTCCGGATCAGCGGCGGTCGAGGCCACCCTCCACGACATGGGGTACGCGCCGGACGCCGGGCAACTCGCCGAGATCGTGGCGCGGATCAAGCATCTCGGCGATGCCGGTATGCGGGTGACCGATGCCGACATCATGGCCATCGCCGATACCGTCATGGAGATCGAGTTTGCGCCCTGCATTGAGCTTCGCCAGTTCACCATCGTCTCAGGGAGCAACGCCGTGCCGACCGCCTCGGTGACGATGCTCGTCAACGGCGGCGAGGTCACCGGTGCCGCGGTCGGGAACGGTCCGGTGGATGCGGCGATCCGCGCGCTCCAACGATCGGTGGCTGACGTCGGCAGTGTGAGGCTCGATGAATACCGCGTGGATGCAATAACCGGCGGCACGGATGCCCTCGTCGACGTCTCGGTGAAACTCAGCAGGAACGGCAAGACCGTGACGTCCCGGGGCGCAAGAACGGATATCATCATGGCAAGTGTCGAAGCAGTTATAGCCGGTATGAACAGACTACTCGGTGAAGAGCATGAAGACCGGAGCCAGAACTCTGATTGAAGCGCTCCAGCGCGACGGGGTGGATACCATCTTCGGCTACCCCGGTGGCTCAGTGTTGCCGATATACGACGAGCTCTACGACTCGTCGATCCGGCACATACTGGTGAGGCATGAACAGGCAGCGGCACATGCAGCCGACGGCTACGCACGTGCCAGCGGCCGGGTAGGGGTATGCCTTGCAACCTCAGGTCCCGGTGCGTGTAACCTGGTGACCGGGATCGCGACGGCATACATGGACTCTGTACCGATCGTAGCGTTCACCGGCCAGGTACCGACCGGCATGCTCGGGAACGACGCGTTCCAGGAATCAGACATCACCGGTATTACGATGCCGGTCACAAAACATAACTACCTCGTGAAGGATGCTGACGACCTTGACCGCGTGGTCCAGGAGGCGTTCTACATCGCGCGGACCGGCCGACCCGGCCCGGTGCTGATCGACCTCCCAAAAGACGTCACGAACGGTCCTGCGAAGGGCGGGGGGGCGTCTCCCGGGAAGGTCACCCTCCGGGGCTACCAACCCACCTACGAGGGGCACGTCCGCCAGATCGATAGAGCGCTCGACCTGATCGTCGAGTCTGAGCGTCCCCTGATCTATGCCGGTGGGGGAGTGGTCCACTCGGGGGCATCGGCCGAACTCCTGAGGTTTGCCGAGGCAACCGCCATCCCGGTGACGACGACCCTGATGGGTCTTGGCGCCGTCCCCGGCGATCACCCGCTCTGCCTCGGCATGCTCGGTATGCACGGCACCCAGACAGCGAACTACGCGGTCACCGGATGCGACCTCCTCATCGCCATAGGCGCCCGGTTCGATGACCGGGTGACCGGCAAGATCGAGACCTTCGCGCCGAACGCCGCGGTCATCCACATCGATATCGACCCGGCCGAGATCGGGAAGAACAAGTTCGTCGACGTCCCGATCGTCGGCGACGTCAAGGCGGTGCTCCAGACCCTCCTCCAGCGGATGCAGAGGCGGGGGGATACAGCAGATTGGGTGGCGAGGATCAACGCCTGGAAGGCGCAGTACCCCCTCCACTACCAAACCGATGATCGTCTCCGCCCGCAGTACATCATCGAGGAGCTCTCCCGTCTCCTGGACGGTGAAGGGGTCATCGCAAGCGAGGTGGGCCAGAATCAGATGTGGACTGCGCTCTACTACTGCTTCAAGAAACCCCGGACCTGGATCACCTCAGGCGGTCTCGGGACGATGGGGTATGGGTTCCCGGCGGCCATCGGCGCCCACTTCGCCCGGCCGGACCTCCCGGTCGTCGATATCGCCGGCGATGGGAGCTTTCAGATGAACATCCAGGAGCTCGGGACGGTCGCGCACTACAGGATCCCGGTCAAGGTCGTGATCTTAAACAACATGTACCTCGGCATGGTGCGCCAGTGGCAGGAACTCTTCTACGACCGCCGCTACTCCTACACCGAGCTCCCGCCGGTGGAGTTCGTCAGGATCGCAGAGGCCTACGGTGTCGAGGGCATCACGGTCGATGAGAAGGATGATGTCCGGGAAGCCCTCGAGACCGCCCTTGCGACCGACGGCCCGTTCGTCCTCGACTTCAGGATCGAACGGGAGGAGAACGTCTTTCCCATGGTCCCCGCGGGGGCTGCGATCAACGAGATGATCGGGGTGCACCGCGAATGAAGCCGCATACGCTGAGCGTCCTCGTGGAGAATCGGGCAGGCGTCCTGAGCCGTGTCGCGGGCATGTTCTCGCGCCGGGGGTTCAACATCGAGAGCCTCGCCGTTGGGACCTGCGAGGAGCCTGACATGAGCCGGATCACGATCGTGGTGAACGGCGATGACACCGTGGTCGAGCAGGTGATGAAGCAGACCAATAAGCTCATCGACGTCATCAAGGTATCCGACCTGACCGAGCGGGAGAGCGTGGAGCGCGAGCTCGCTCTCATCAAGGTGGCCGCCGAACCAGGCACCTCCCGTGCCGAGATCCTCCAGATCGCTGATATCTTCCGGGCCCAGGTCGTGGACGTCGGGACAAAGACGCTGGTGCTCCAGGTGGCCGGGGATACAGAGAAGATCGACGCGCTCGAGAAACTTCTGCGCCAGTACGGTATCAAGGAGCTCGTCCGCACCGGAAAGATAGCTATCCTCCGGGGCTCAAAGACCGTAAAGAGCTCGAAATAACCCCATTTTTGGTATACGGGCTTCTACCCCCGAACGGGGCGGCATCCTCGCTCCCAGCGATTACGTTATATGTTAGCGTGTCACATACTGACATAGCATGTTCTTCGAATTACCTCTCCACACTGGACTGATCCTGGGCGTCGCCGTCGCCCTGATCATCATGGTGCTCACCCTCTGGGGGCTCCGGTTCAGGGAGGCCCCCTGAATGGCGGACCTGACGACACTTGTGCTGATCGGGCTCTACTTCGTCGTGCTCATCGGCATCGGGAACTGGGCCTCAAAGAAGATCCATAACACCGAGGACTATATCCTCGCCGGGAGATCGCTTGGCTTCTGGGTCTTCACGATCCTGATCGTCTGCTCCATCTGTAGCGGTATGACGCTGCTTGGCGTCAGCGGGTTCGGCTACTCCTCAGGTTGGCCCGGTATATGGGAGCAGATCTTCGTCCCGCTCTCGGCCTCGTTCTGTATCATCGTCTTCGGGGTGAAGCTTCAGGCCATCGGGGAGGGGCGGGGTTACCTGACCATCCAGGACTACCTTGCAGAGAGGTTCGAGAGTCCCCGGGCACTCCGTGGACTCTCGGCCGTTGCGGGGATCGTCGTCTCGCTGATCTACCTGGTGGGACAGTACGCCGCGATCAGCATCGTGCTCGTCTGGCTCTTCGGTATACCGCACTGGATAGCGCTCCTCATCGCCGGGGTCATCATCACCGCCTACACGGTCGTCGGGGGGCTCTACGCCGTATCCTGGACGACCCTGTTCCAGGGCGGGATCCTGATCGTCGGTATTCTCCTGATGGCTCCACCCGTCATCGCCAGCGCCGGCGGGCTCGCCCACATCGATACCGTGCTCGCCGGTATCGATCCAAACTTCGTCGAACCCTGGTATCCAAGCCCGGCTTACGCCCCGTACGCCTACGCGACGCCGGAGTTCCTCGTCTCGTTCGGTATCCTCCTCATGGTCGGGCTTGCCTGTGCACCACACGTCATCAACAACGTCTTGGCCGCAAAAGAGGCCCGGTACTTCAAGTGGGCGCCGCTCGTCGCGTTCGGGATCTACGCGGTCGTCATGTTCCTCGTAAAGTTCACCGGGTTTGCCGTGCGCGCGCTCGTCGAGGAGGGGACGCTTGCGCTCCCTGAGGCTGTGAACGCACAGGACTATGCCTTCATCGTCGGTGTTGAACATGCCATGCCGAGCGTGGCGCTCTGGGCGCTCTTTGCCGTGATCGTCCTTGCCGCAGTGATGTCCACGACCGATCGGCTCATGCTCACCGTCGGCACCATGTTCGCATGGGACATCTACAAAAACATCCTCCGCCCCTCAGCGCCCGACAAAGAGGTCCTCCTCGTCTCGAAGGCTGCGATCGTCATCGGGGCCGGCGGCACGCTCCTGCTTGCCATCAACCCTCCTCCGATGCTTGCGTGGCTGATCTGGATGGGCATCGGAGTCATGCTCGCGACGTTTGCTGTCCCACTGCTTGCCGGACTCTACTGGCGCGGCGCCACCGGGGAAGGAGCGATCGCAAGCATGGCGAGCGGGCTTGTCGCGGCTGCAGCCTTCGGCTACTGGCACCAGTTCGTGACGCCACTCCCGGTGCACTTCAGCCTCTACGCGCTCGTGATATCGATCCTCATGATGATCGTCGTCAGTCTCCTGACCGCGTCGAACTCGCGGGATGCACTCGACAATACTCAGACCGGCTGGTTCATCCAGTCCCCGTGACCTCTTTTTTCGTCTGCACTCACCCTCCGGCCTGGACCAGGGTTGCGATCAGCGTGATCAGCAGGATCGCCGGAACGCAGTATCGGATGAGCACCACATAGGCCCTCTGCTGCCACCCGCACCCGCCGATCTCATCACAGATCCGGGTCCGGTCCATGTACCATCCCCCGACGACGCTTATGATGAGGCCTGCTATGATCAGGCCGAGCGTCCCGAAGAGGTAGTCGCTCAGGTCGAGGAACGGGACCCCGAAGAGGTCGAGTTCAAGGGCCGTGTAGCTGAGAGCTGACGGGAGCCCGAGGAGCATGATCACGCCAAAGATGAGGCGTGTTGCACGCTTCCGGGTGTAGCCGAACGAGTCGATCATGGTCGCCACCGGTACCTCGAACATGGATACCGCGGATGTGAGTGCTGCGGCAAAGAGCATGGCAAAGAAGAGTGCCCCGAGGATCATGCCGAACCGCATCTCAAGGAAGACCGCGGGCAGGGTGATGAACGCGAGGTTCACACCGGATGCAGGGTCGAGGCCTGCGGTGAAGACCAGGGGGAAGATGACGAGTCCTGCAAGGATCGCGATCAGCATATCGGCGACGGCTATGACGGAGGCGTTCCGGAAGAGGTTGCCCCCCTCCAGATAACTTCCGTAGGTGAGCATAACGCCCATGCCCACCGAGAGCGAGAAGAAGGCCTGCCCGAACGCTGCGGTCCAGACGGTCGGGTCGGAGAGCCGCGAGTAGTCGGGGGAGAGGTAGAACGCGATCCCGTCTGCAGCCCCCGTCTGGGTGAGCGCAAAGACCACGAGGAAGAGGAGGATCACGACGAGGATCGGGATCAGGATCCGGGATATCATCTCGATCCCTTCCTTGACTCCGGAGCGCACCGTCAGGAACACGGCCACTCCGGAGATGAAGAAGAAGATGAGCGGGATGTAAGAGCCGGTGAATGCAGCAAAGTCCGTCGGCTGGCCGACGGTGAAGAAGAGGGCGTAGGCGAGTACCCAGCTTGTGATCACGAGGTAGTAGCTGAGGACCAGGGCGGCTATGGCGACGACGGCGAGACCTGCAACGGAGAGGCGATCCCGCATGGATCGAAACGCGGTGAGCACCGATGTCTTCGTGCTACGCCCTATGGCAAACTCAAGCACCATCAGGGGAAGGCCGAAGAGGAAGACCGAGATCAGGTATGGGATCAGGAACGCACCGCCGCCGTTGGCGCCCACGATGTAGGGGAATCGCCAGATGTTCCCGATCCCTACGGCTGATCCGATGCTTGCAAGAATAAAGCCCGCAGTCGAGGACCACTGTTCTCTTCCCGTACCTTCTGCCATACCGTCTCTCCTCACTGCCCATCCGTGGGCGCATGCTGGTCTATTAGCCCCCACAGCGCAAGGCGTATGATTGAATGGGCGATACACAGCGAATACTGTATCGCTTCGAGCGGGGAGGCTTCCCCCGATCCATCCTGCAGGATGATATGCCTATCCGATGGGATCCCCACACCAGCCCGGTGGTGACCAATGCACTTTTGTATCCGGCTACCCCCATACTGAGTGGAAAAGAGTATGAACATCGATTCCCTGGCGGGGGGGAGAAGGGGTTGAGCGGTCGCTACCCGTTCCTCTTCTCCATCCCCCATGGGGGCGTCTCGGTCCCGCCCGAGGTCCGGGGTTTTGTGAGCCTCTCGCGGAAGGATATAGCCTTCAACAGCGATCCGCATACCCGCCTCCTCTACGGATTTGATGATGTGGCGGAGGCCCTGGTCGACTTTGAGGTCTCCCGGGTCTTCGTCGATGCCAACCGGGCGCCCTACGAGTACCCGCCGCGTGCTCAGGACGGCGTGGTCAAGATGATCACGCAGGACGGCACCCCTGTGTACCGGAAGGGTTTCGCGCCCGGGAGGGAGTTGATAGGGGTCCTCCTGCAGAGGTACTACTTCCCGTTCCATAACCGGCTGGCCGACCTCATCGACGCCCACCCGATCGAGGTCGCCTTTGACTGCCACAGCATGTTGCCCCACGCCCCCCAGACCCGGATGGATGCAGGCCGGCCGCGCCCCCTCTTCTGCCTGAGCAACCGGGGCGATACGACCGGGCAGCCCCTCCGGAAGGGAGGCCTCGTGACCTGTCCGCCGGAGTGGCTCTCGGCCCTTGCCCGGTCGTTCCAGGCGGAGTTTGACGGTGAGGGGCGGGTCGCGATGAACGATCCCTTCAGGGGCGGGTTCATATCGATCGCACACCACCGGCGGACGCAGACCCCCTGGATCCAGATCGAGGTCAACCGCGATCTCTATGGGACGGGGGATCCTGCTGC
>JAAZOW010000041.1 GCA_012797575.1 Methanomicrobiales archaeon
GCAGAACGGCGCCGGAGAGGGTCACCTCCCCGGTCATGGCGATCGTCGGATCGACCGCTCTTCCCGTGACGAGGGAGGCGAGCGCCGTGAAGATGGTCACTCCCGCCGAGGGGCCGTCCTTCGGAGTCGCCCCCGCCGGGACATGGATGTGGATGTCACTAGCGAAGAAGTCGAACCGGGTCGGTGTTGTGGCTGCGAGTCTCGAGCGGATCAGGCTGAGGGATATCTGGGCAGATTCCTTCATGACGTCACCGAGCTGGCCGGTCAGCGTGAGCTTGCCCTTACCGGGCATGAACGTCCCCTCGATGAAGAGTATGTCCCCGCCGACCGGCGTCCAGGCAAGCCCCGTGACGACGCCGGGCGGGTTTTTCTTCCGCGCCACGTCCGGTCGGACCATCTCCTTCCCGAGGATCTCCGGGAGCATATCCGCTGTCACTACGTAGGGGAGATCGGTGGGCCCCGAGACAACTTTAGCGGAGGCGAACCTGGCGATCCGCGCAAGCTGCTTCTTAAGTCCCCGGACACCCGCTTCCCGGGTGTAGCGGTCGATGATCACATCGATGACCTCATCCTCGATCTGGAGCTTCTTCACATCGAGCCCGTGCTCTTCGAGCGTCTCTGGAAGCAGGTGATCTTTTGCGATCGCGAACTTCTCGTTCTTCGTGTACCCTGAGATCTCGATAACCTCCGTCCGGTCGAGGAGCGGCGCCGGGATGGTCGCGAGTGTATTCGCTGTCGCGACGAAGAGCACGTCAGAGAGGTCGTAGGGGACCTCTAGGTAGTGATCGGAGAACGTGCTGTTCTGTTCAGGGTCAAGGACCTCGAGGAGGGCGCTTGCCGGATCCCCCATATGCGAGACGGCGAGCTTGTCGATCTCGTCGAGGACGAAGACCGGATTCTTCGCTCCGGCCCGTTTCATCCCCTGTATGATCCGGCCGGGAAGCGACCCGATGTAGGTTCGCCGGTGCCCACGGATCTCAGCCTCATCCCTGACGCCACCGAGGCTGATCCGGACGTACTCCCGATCCAGAGCATCCGCTATGCTCCGCCCGAGGCTCGTCTTCCCGGTGCCGGGCGGACCGACGAGGAGGAGGATCGAACCCTGTTTCTCTTCTTTGAGTTTCATGACCGCGAGATGCTGGATGATCCGCTCTTTGACCTTCTCGAGGCCATTGTGGTTACTCTCAAGCACACGGCGGGCCGCATCGATATCGATCTCCTTCTTCTCCTCGATCGTCCAGGGGAGGTCGAGGAGCAGGTCGAGGTAGTTCCTGATCCCCTGGCTCTCGGGGTGCTGGCTCCCACCCGTCTCAAGTTTTTTGAGCTCGGCAAACGCCTTCTTGCGCACCTCGTCGGGCATCGTCGAACGCTCAATCCGCTCCCGGTAGCCGTCTTCGCCGGATGCGGCCTCACCCCCACCGAGCTCTTCCTGGATCACCCGGAGCTGTTCACGGAGCATCGCTTCCCGGTTCGCCTTCCCGACCTTCTCGGAGGCTTTCCGGGCAACCTCGATCCGGAGATTGATGCTCTCGTTCAGGCCCGTCAGGAGTTGAAGGAATGCTGCGTAGCGCTCCCGGACGGAGACCGTCTCCAGGAGGAGCTGTTTCTTGTCAACATCCACCGGCATGAAGGGCAGGACAAACCCCATGATCTGGTCAACGGAGACCATCGTATCGATGGGGCGGGTGAACTGTTCAGAGCCCTGGAAGTTCCCGCTGATATCGTGGACAGCCGCTTTGATCTTCGCGAGCATCTCGGCCCGGGCATCCTCATCGAGGTCCGGCTCGTCCGGGAGCAGCTCATAGGAGGTGTAGAGCAGTCCGGTCATCTCCGAGAATGCTACTGTCTTCACCCGATAGGCTGCATGCGCAAAGACCAGGTACCCATCATCCGTGGGCTGTATGTGCGCTATCTCGAGGAGGTTTCCGATCGTATAGAGGACATCAACCGGATTTTCTGAAGGCTCTACGTCGCTCTTCATGGTCAGCCCGACCGCGGAGACCGATCCTTCGCTCTTCACGGCAGCGATCAGCGCCTCCCCGATGGCCGCCTCGACCGGAAGCTTCGCCCGGGTCTCCGGGTAGACCACGGTCTCGAAGAGCGGTATGACGATTATATCTTCCCTGCTGGTGTCTGGTTGTGGTATGTACATGGTGACTCCAGATTAATTAGTTCGAGTTTACCTAACGTTATTGTCGGCAAAAAAAATTATCCGACTTTTCTCAAGATCTCCACAAGGAGATCCACTTCGTCCTCGTCAAGCATCTGCACCATTCGATCGATCATCCGGTACAGCGCGTTCTGCTCGACGTTGGCTATCATCCGCCCCTTCTCGGTCAGGCGGATGTGCACGACCCTTCCATCGTCTGGAGATCTCTGCCGGTAGGCACACTCTATCTGGACGAACCTATCGACCATCTCCGTGATGGTGGGTTTTGAGTTCTTCGTGATCTCGGCAAGTCTGGTGAACGTCACATCGCGGTGCTCGTCGATGGCTTTCAGGTAGGCGATCTGCCTTGCCGTCATATCGTCGAGTCCGCATTCGCAGAAGATCTCAGAGGAACAGTCTTCCTTGATGGCAAATAGACGATCAAACACCTCAAACAGATGATCGATTCTTGCCGCCATAGCTATGCCTGTTAGTTAGGATCTACCTAATCATAACTCTTGCGGTGGTGGCCGGGGGGAGGGAATCTCCCGGAACACCCCTGAGACATCCCTTGGGGGCGCACTCGACGCGATATGATCGAGTGCCATGGCCCCGGCCATCCATTCAACCATCTTCTCCACTCTCAGAAATTCCGCCGGAATCGATGAAGAGAGGTATTTTCAGAACAGAAACCAAATATCTATGAACAAAGATGATCACGTGGGAAATCCTATTCGCTGTCTTCTCAAGCTTGATCCTCTTCTTCTATGGGATCGAGAACTTCTCCCGCGAAATCCTCGCGGTCGCGAGAGGCACCTTTGCTACCATCCTCAGCAAGGTGACAGAGCGGCCGCTCCTCGGCGCGCTCCTCGGCGCCGCCATAACCGCCCTCATCCAGTCGAGCGCGGCAACAACGATCATCACCGCCAATCTCATCAACACCGGGACGCTCTCGTTCATACAGAGTCTTGGGATCATCATAGGCTCAAATGTCGGGAGGACCGTCACCGCCCAGCTCGTCGCCTTCAAGATGACGGGGTTTGGACAGATCCTGATACCGGCCGGCTTCCTCATCGGTATATTTGGACGGCGTTACCGATTCCTGGGAAAGCCCCTCTTCTACTTTGGTCTGGTGCTCTTCAGCTTAAACCTCATATCCACAGCGCTTGTGCCGTTCCAGAGTGATCCCGCGCTCATTGGGCTCATCACCAGGTACTCAGCGCTCCCGCTCGCCGTCCTGATAGGCTTCCTCGTGACGACCGTCGTGCAATCAAGCGCGGTGACAACCGGTCTCGCTGTTATCCTCGCCCAACAGGGGCTGCTCACCCTCCCACAGGCGATCCCGTTCCTGCTCGGCGCAAACATCGGTTCGACCACGCCGACCTTCATCGCCTCGATGCGGATGAACCTCCATTCCCGGAGGGCCGCGGTGGCTCACTTCGTCTTCAACCTCGGCGGGGTGCTCCTGATCCTGCCTTTCATCGGACCGTTCACCGGGATCGTCATGGCGATCGGAGGAGCCGAAGCGCAGATGGTGGCAAATGCCCACC